>JAUIHB010000067.1 GCA_030432465.1 Gammaproteobacteria bacterium | reverse complement strand
TGTCTATTTTAAGCCATCTTCCATTGCTTTGATTAACTCACCATTGTTGGTATCACCACTTAATTCCCAGAAGAATGCACCACCCAAACCTTGTTGTTTGCTGTAGTTCATTTTACTTTGAATAGTGGCTGGCGTATCGTAACTCCACCAGTTATTACCGCAATGTGCGTAAGCTGTACCAGCGATAGTACCATTAGACGGACAGGTATTTTTCAATACTTTGTAGTCTTCGATACCTTGCTCGTAAGTACCTGGACCAGGTCCAGTCGCAGTTCCACCCGGTGCAGCTTGAGAAACACCAGTCCAACCACGTCCGTAGAATCCAATACCTAACAAGATTTTATCTGCTGGAACCCCTTTGCTGCGTAATACCTGTAATCCATGATCAGTGTTGAAACCTTCAATTGGAATACCATCATAGCTATGAAGTGCAGAATGTGGAGCCGTCGGTCCTTTTGCTTCCCATGCACCGAAGAAGTCATAAGTCATCAACATGTAGAAATCTAGATATTGCGCTGCACTACCATAATTCGCAGCATTCAATTTAGCTTCACCCGCACCAATCGCAGAAGTCACCAATTTGTCACCAAAACGGTCACGTAATGCTTTCATTAATTTAGGGTAGCCATCAAAACCACTGGTATCACAAGTTAAACCACACTCATTTGGATATTCCCAGTCAATATCGATACCGTCGAAAACATCTGCCCAACGCTCATCAAAAACTAGGTCGTAGCAAGAGTTAGCAAATTTTGTTGGGTTTTGTGCTGCCTGACCAAAACCGCCAGACCATGTCCAACCACCGAATGACCAAACGACTTTAATGTGGGGGTACATTTGTTTCAGACGACGTAATTGACCAAAGTTACCGCGTAATGCACCTGGATCCCATGTATCAGCAACACCATCAACACTTTGATCGGCGGTATAAGCTTTATCGTAATCGGCATAAGCATCACCAATTACACACTCGCCATTAGTCACATTACCAAAAGCATACATAATATGAGTTAATCGTTCAGCAGAGCCACTGGTGTGGATATTTTTAATATGGTAGTTACGTGCATAAACACCCCATTGTGCAAAATATCCAATTAATTTATCACCACCAGGTCCAGTGTCACCATTAACCGTTGCTGTGGTTGAACTAGTATGGCTTGCACCTTCATCATCAGTCACAGTTAGGCTGACATTGTAACGACCTGCATTACGATAAGTGTGACTTGGGTTGGCTTGAGTACTGTTTTGGCCATCTCCAAAGTTCCAAGCATAGCCCGCAATCGTACCGTCCGAATCAGATGAGCCTGCACTTGAGAAGTTTATTGCACTCCCTAAAGCTACCGTATAAGGACCGTTAGCATCAGCCGTCGGTGGTACATTACCCGTTCCACCGTCAGTCACTGTTGCGGTAGTCGATGCAGAGTTAGTTGCGCCTTTATCGTCCGTAACTGTCAGAGTCACATTATATGATCCGGCTCTTGCATATGCATGCGAAGGACTTTCTTCGGTGCTTTGAGAACCATCACCAAAATCCCATGCATAAGCAGCAATAGTGCCATCAGGATCAGAAGAACCACGACTACTAAAATCTATTGCTTGATTGATTTCGGCAGCATAAGGCCCATTAGCATTCGCTGTTGGTGCTTGGTTTGTTGGATCACCACCATCACACGCCCCTGTATCTGTCCACGCACTCTGCCAATGTGCACCTTTACCTGGCTCGTAAGCCCAAGCGGCAGAAGAAGAACACCAACCTGCTATATCACATTGATATTTTCTACCATCATTACTAACGACATCACCTGCAGAATAAGCGGTACCAGCAAAGTACTGAGGTGCATCACAATTACCACCATTATCGTCATCAGAAATTTGCGCTCCCGTTGAGGCTGAACTAGAAGCACCATCATTATCAGTTACCGTTAAGCTAACTGTATAACTCCCAGCTCTGGAGTATGTATGCATAGGATTAGCTTGAGTGCTTGATTCCCCATCACCAAAATCCCATGCGTAAGAAGCAATATTACCGTCCGAATCTGACGAACCTGCACTACTCAAAGAAATTGCAGAACCAGCAACGCCAGAATAAGGGCCGTTAACATTGACTACAGGTGCTCGATTGTCGTCACCACCGTCGCCATCACAATCCCCTAATAATGTCCACTCTTGCCACTGACCAGAGTTTTGATCGGGTTGTTTATTTTGAGTCCACCAATTTGCTTCATAGCCTTTATTACTATATTGAACCTGTGTACCGCTTGTGTAGGCTGCTTGACTGCTCCATTCAGACAAACCGGTACAATCGATTGCTTGTACTGACTGAACACAGAAAACTGTCCCGCCCAGTAGCAAAAGCTTGCTGATTGATTTCATTTATTTTTCCTCTTCTGTAATTATTTTTTATTAAATTGTTATCAGCTAAAAATGTGCAAAAAGATGTTATCGTTTATGCTTTTATTAAAACTTTTCCACACTTCAACAAGCTACCGTACAACAAGTTTGATAACTTCAAGGCAGCAAACATTGACGCTGTCCAAACTCCAATTTGATTATTCTTAACGGCACCTTCAAAAGGTAAGCAGTAGCATTTCGTTCCAAAAAATTGACAACGCTGTCATCAATAATTACCTCTAATAGGAAGTGATGTCAAATTTACAACATAACCTTTCGTCTAATTGGAAACTGGTTCTCAGATGTATTGTGATTTTTTGCCACTTTAACCAACTTTAGGCCAAAAATAGGCTTCCATTTATTAGTAGACGACAAGTTAAAAAATACATAATATTTACACTTGTTATAAAAAATATTCTATTATTCTGAGTGATTTAAAAGTACGACTTAAATTCTAAATAAAGCAAAGAGTTAGCAAACGAATAAAAAACAAATTTGTCATTAATTAAAAAGTTTCATGAAGATTGATCTAACAACGTTTTAATTATTAATAAACGGATTCAAGTTGGCCTGATTAATTATTGATTCTATTAAATGTCTGGCAATAAAATGAATTAATTGCAACTGAAAGGGATTAGCAAAATGTTGCGGTGCTACATAAATACTGAATAATAAAATCAAACGAATTTTATATGTGAGAAAATGCCTTTTTATCACTTTGCTCAATTTGTTGAATGACTTCCACAGTCTTATATACCTTAGCATAACGATCTTGTGTGGTTAACAAAGTCGCATTATGGAGCTCGCTATTGATAGCGGCAGTAGCGTCAGAAACTAAAGTGACTTGATAACCTAAATCAGCGGCGCTACGTACCGCACTACTGACACACTCATTGGTATAAACACCCACCACAAATAAATGAGTGATACCTAAATTGGTTAGTACGTAATGCAGATTAGTTGAAGTGAAAATCCCACTTGCCGTTTTATTAATGATAATTTCATCTTTAACTGGTTCAACACCCGCCAAAAACTCAGCTAGAGAGGAGCTTGGAGGCACATGTAAATTCAAGCGCTTGTGTTCACCACTCCTGTCTCTTCCATCCTGAGTTAAAGATTGAATACGAGAATGGATAACCTCAAATTGATGTTGGCGAAAAGTCGCTTGTAGTTGCATGACATTTTTTTTAATGACATTTTCAACGCGATTCAAATAATAAGTTAAATGCTGCTTTTGAGTATCTATATTTAGAGATTTTTCAAATTGGCAGTGTTCTTTCGATATTGATAAATTTTGTAAATCAATACATAACAAAGCAGGTTTTTCATACGTGTTCTTACTCATCATTAATCAGCATTAATTTTTTCAATGGGTTTAACACTATTGCACCTTAATTTTTATTACAAGTAAAAAATAGATCGTTTTTCAAAATAAAAATGCGGCAAAAGCCGCATTTTTATTGATTTTTCAGTTTACAATTCGATAGCTAATCATCCAACATTTTAATTGTAATATCACCATTGGTCGTCATCAATTCTATTTTATCACCACCACCATTAATATCTCCATTAGCTGTAACTTCATCACTGTCTTTACCTTTAATAACCAACGGAAAATCAGAATAAATACGATAATCTCGACGCCCATAATGAGTTATTTTTAAATCAGCGGAAATACTCGCAGCTAAGTTTTTAGGTAAAAACAAAGTAATAGAACCTCCGGATGTTTTCAGTTTAATATGAGTATCGGCTTGCTTATCTGTTTCTATCATTTCCGCAATAATTGAGCCGCCGCCGGTAAGTGCTTCTATCGCACCTTTAGCGTTTTCAATTTTAATACTACCGCCACCAGTTTCTGCGACTGTCAGCCCAACACTACCACCAATACTAATGCTACCTCCTGAAGTTTCCGCAAACACTTCGCCTGAACTATTATCAATTTTAATCGAACCACCAGATGTGACAGCCTTAACATTGCCTTTGGTTGGCTCTATCCGAATACTACCACCCGATGTATCTACATCGACATTTCCATCACTCGGACCGACTCTTACACTTCCACCGGATGTTTCTGCTTTGAGCTGCTTTCCACCACCTTCTACCCGTATACTACCGCCAGAAGTATCAACCAAAGATTCTCCAGTAACTTTTCCAGTATGTATGCTTCCACCTGAAGTCTGCGCTTTTAGATCACCGTTGACATCTCCAACTTCAATACTTCCACCAGAAGTATCGACGTCGACACTACCACGCTTTACGTTACCAACTTTAATACTCCCGCCACTAGTATCCAGCTTGATAATGCCTGATAAGTCACCCACTTCAATTGAGCCGCCACCAGTCTTTAAATTAAGATTAAACGTTTGCGGTACTTTAATTTTATATTCGACATTAACCCGACTTCCCCAAGCACCATCACCTTGAATCGTGATGGTATCTCCCTGCTTCTCAAAAGTGACTTTAAAGTCTTTCAGTTTCTCCTGATTTCTAGCTTTTTTAATAACTAAAACTTCAACTTGAGATTTATCCCAACTATCAACATTAATCGAACCTCGCTCACTTTCCAGAACTAAATTTCCTCCCGCAGACACGCTATAACTTTTTTTAATTTCTTCTTCTTTACTTAAAGCAGGTAAAGAAAATAAAAAGCTGGTTGTGAAAAACAACCATGTGACTGATCTCAACTGAATTTTTTTCATTGGGTAAAACCTCTTATTAATCACTCTCATTCTCTATTTTAAAGTAAGGATGGCTTAGCTGTACTTTGCTTTGTTTTTTCATTCGCCAATAATTTTTTGCTGTAATTTCGTATATACTCATTGCTATCATTTATCGCGTATTCTTGAATTATCTGTTTTGTTAATTTCTCGCCTTGATAATCTAATAATGCATTAAATGCTTCAATGCGAATTCCAGGATTAACATCAAGTGCCAACGCTTCTCTTAAAACATCCCTCACGGATTTATCATAAGCAAGCTTTGCTAAAGATTCAGCAGCAGACATTCTCACTCCGGGGTTAGGATCATTTAATAGGCTATAACTTAAAGCCTGTTTAACACTATCAGTTTGTGAATATTCCTGTAACAGGTCAACTAAATCTAAACGAGCAGAATCGCTAATACCATTTTTAATCGAGTCAGCTAATAGTTTTTGAATTTTTGGATCTCGTAAACTGCCTTGTAGTTTAGTTTTAGATGCCAAAGAATAAACTAAATCTATCTGTGAATCATTTGATGACCTTGCATGACGAGTAACTTGCATATCAGTAATTTCATAATCATTGTTGGCAATGAATTCTAAAGGTATAGCTTGTTTCTCAATTGATGAATCTTTAATCGTAGTGTTATCAGAATAATCACTTGAGGGTATTAATGTATGTGAGGAATATTGATTAGCAATAACATATCCCATCAAAAACGTCAGTAACATACTGGCAAACTGAGTTTTCATACTCACTTTGGTTGTCAATAATTTCTCGAAATATCCCTTCAACCAATTTTTAGTAATCAGCGGTTCATCGAGTTTCTTATGTAACGCCCAACGAACGCCGGAAACTTGCTCTTCACTTATTGTTGATGAGACACCACGAGGATACAGTAACTCCAACTGTGATTGCTGTGCATATATTTCAGCAAAGTCAAAATCCTCTTTTAATCTTTGCTCAAATGCTACCCGCTGCGGTTCATCAAGTTCATCGTATAAATAATCAATGATCAAAGCTTCATCTTGACAATTACCCGTTGAAGTCTGTTGCTTTTCAGCCATATTCTACCTCACAAACTCTTGTAACTGAGCGCGCAATTTTGTACGGGCTCTAAATAAATAACTTTTCACACTACCTTCCCCACACTCCATCATTTGTGCGGCTACATGAATTTTAAACTCTTGTTGATGGCATAGCACAAAAGCAATTCGTTCATTATCACTCAAGCTTTCTATTGCTTTATTAATAGCTCGACTCAACTGTTTATTCACCAGTCTATTTTCAGGACTTTCAGACTCTTCTGATAGATGAGAATCTCTACTCATATTCTCATCATAATCGTACTCGGTTGCATCTGGTTGTCGAGTAACAAATCGTGTAAGGCGGTTCTTCAATTTACGTCGGTTACTCATTGCTGTATTAATCACTATGCGATATAACCATGTACTAAATTGGCTTTGCATTTTAAATTTAGACAATCCCTTATAAGCACAGAGCATTGCTTCTTGATAAATATCTTCGGCCTCATCGCGACAATGAGTTAATCCAACCGCTACGCTTAACATTTTATGTTCAGATGCTCTGATTAACTGCTCAAAAGCATGGGTGCTCCCCTGTTTGGCGGCAATAATCAATTCTTTTTCTTGTTCCAGCAAAGCGTACCCCATCACATTGGCTTTGTTGTTAATTGTCCACTAAACCACTTACTCTTTCTATTTTGGCCGATTACAAGCTCAGCAATATTGTTCTGTTTAATGATTAGAAGCAGGAATGCTCATTTTGGTTGGCAAGAGAATCAAATAATTTGGGTAATGCATAAATTTGTTATTCTCGATGGTTGTCAGGTTAAACATAATAAAGCTAACCTGACGCTCTGATTGACTGAATATTACCGATTGAATACCGGCACAATGGTTACTAATGGCACACCGCTTGGTAAAAATAAACTATTTTTGTTGTAGCAACAGCAATGCCGCTTTAGTCATTGCTTCGACACCGGCAGTAATTGTTGGTTTAGGATCGGGAGCATAATCAGCAGAATGCAGGGTAGGTAATCTTAACTTGCCTTGCTGAGCCTGCTCAAATTGGTTTGCTTCGACTGTACCCAAGCGAAACATCAAACTCGGAATTTTAGGTTCCACTTGACCATAACGGCCAAAATCTTCACCAACCATTTCTGCACGCAATGCAATAACTTTATCGTCACCAAAGGTTTGTTTAAATAACTCCATCACCTTTCCCGCAAGTTCAGGGTTGTTATAAGCAGCGGGAGTATATTCATCTAATACACTAACAATTGGTAGCAGATTATCAGGTAAGCCAGCAGCGAGAGCCATATTTTTCGCAATACGTCGAATTGCCGCAATCGTAGTTTCACGCACCTCATTTGAATAAGAACGTAATGTTAACTGCATTTTTACTTCGTTAGGAATAATATTGTGCTGTGAGCCGCCATGTATGGAGCCAACAGTAACAACGGCGGGCTCCAGAGGATGAACCTCTCGGCTGACTATGGTTTGTAATGCTTGAATGATTTGCGCAGATAATACAATCGGATCTTTAGTATTCTGCGGATACGCTCCATGCCCCCCCTGACCTTTCACGACGATATCCACCGAATCAACATTCGCCATCGCAAAACCTTTAACTATCCCCAAAGTACCAGCCTGTAAGTCAGCCGAAACATGGATCGCCAAGTTATAATCGGGACGAGGAAATTTTTCAAACAATCCCTGTGCTAGCATTGCCTTAGCACCACCACTTCGCTCTTCTGCAGGTTGACCGATCATCACTAAAGTGCCAGACCATTGAGATTTATTTTCAACCAGGCGACGTGCCGTCCCCGTAAAAACAGTCATATGAATATCATGACCACAAGCATGCATCGCATAAGTTGTTTTACCTTCCCGCCCAGACATCGTATTTTTGCTGGCATAACTCAACCCCGTTTGCTCTTGGATAGGAAGTCCATCTAAATCAGTCCTGATAAGAATGGTTGGTCCTTTACCATTTTCCAATAAGCCAACAACGCCATGGCCACCAAAATCCGTAGTCACCTCAAATCCTAGTTGGGCTAGCTCTTGTGCTATACGCTTTGAAGTTTGCTTTTCCTGAAATGAAACCTCAGGAAATTGATGTAAATGCTGGTAAAGTTTTTCAAGATAAGAGTAATCTTTTTGAATTGCATCCTGTAATGACTCTTGTGCAACAGCATAGCTAGCAATTGCCATGTTAAACGTCATTGCGAAGAATCCGATTAGGCTTTTATTTTTCATTTTATATCCTATTTATCGACTTCCGTTAACTCAGTGAGTTTAGTTAACGAGGTTTATATTTGTTAATGACATCTCCGGCATGTGCTTGATGGGGGCCATTAGCATCCACAAAGAAGAAAAATGCTTGGATCTGCCAGTCATTTTCTAGCGGTTCTCGCCAATGATAAACATCATGACCTCGCATTAAAACCGCATCTCCAATATTTAATTTTGCCTGATAGCCAATATTATCGTCGACATTTTGAGCTAAACACAGTGGCCAGCATTGCTCACCTTGATAATCTAATGTAACACTTAATACATATTCCGCAGCTTCTCTATCTAAATGCCTGCTCAAGGTTTCCCCTTTGGGATACAACCGTACACTGTTAAAACTGGTAACTAACTGAATACCTAATAAATCACTTAAAGTTTTTTGCAAATCCTCCTGTACCACACAAAACAACGGATCTTCATATGCCCAAGAACTTTCCGGGCACTGCTCGCAATCTAAAAGTTTATTTTTCTCAGCTAATAACTGAACCCGATTAGTTAAAATACCACAGGTACTTAATGCCAGTATCGATGGTAATTCAATAAATTTATTCTCCAGTAAGGCTATACCTAGTTCCGTTAATTGCGTCACCTGAGTTAAGTCTGAATTTACTTGGGGGGAAGCTAGCATAATTGACTCTCCTTTGTTTGCTGAAGCTGAGTAACACGTGGCATGATTCGCTTTTGAATATGTTGAATGATTTTTTGGTAATCTTTGCAGTACACACTTGGATTATCAAAGCGTTTCTTCTCAGACCAACGACTTACCATTGGTCCTCCACCGCAACTGCGCTTAAACTCACAATCATTACATTGTGGTGATAAATGAATAGAACTTGTATAAATCTCCTGCCACAAAGGATCACAAGTAACTTCTTGCAGTTGATGAGTTTTAATATTGATATTGCCAGCCTTTAAACCATCAATCATGCGCAGATCATCTACGCATTCCAGAGCCCCATCGGTCAATAAAGTAGCTGTGGCAACATACCCATAACCTTGACTCATACTTTTTCCACCGATAACTTGACACATTAAGTCGTCGAGTATTCGAATACTTACACCCGCTTCAATAAATTCTTCAAGATATAAATCAAACATTTCACACAGATAATGACCAAATGTCGCAGGTTCATTCTGATGGTGGATATGGGGCAATAAAACCTCAAAATCTTTCAGGTTTAACTGTTCAACAAAATGCTTTAACAAGGCTTTGGGCTCAGTTTGCTCACTGGCAACTGATAAAATATAAACCTCAAGCCCTGTACTTCTAATATGTTCAATCGCCTGAATTGTTTTTAAGTAAGTACCTCTTCCTTTAGCATCGATACGCAATTTATCGTGTAATTGCTGACTACCATCAAGACTTATTCCAAGACGCACGTCAAACTGTTTTAATAACTCAATCCACTCATCATCGATTAATAGTCCATTTGACTGCATAGCAAAAGATATTTTACAGCCAGTTTCATTTGCCACTTTACGAATAGCTAAGCAAAGTACTTTAAATCGTTTTTTGGGAAATAGGGTAGGCTCACCACCATGAAAAGCAATTCTAAACTTCTCAACTTGATGTCTTTCAATATGCTGTTTTAATTTCGGGATAAAAGCTTTTTCTGCTTCTGGTGTTAACATTTTTGGGGACTGCATGACTTCTGGATCATTAAACCAGTAACAGTAAGTACAATTAATATTGCAACGGCTGGCTAACTTCAGTACAAGTTCGTTAATAATCGGGAATACAGCGAGTTGCTCAGGCGGACTTTCTGCTGTCTTACATAAAGCTTGCATAGGCGTCACAAATCACTCCTACCTGCTGTCACTATTTTTTGACTATAGCCAACGATCACGTAATTTAGAATTAGATAATCGCTGGCTTAGCCTCAGTTATTTTGACGAAAAACTGTCAATTTAATAAGCTCCGTCACTAACTGAGATTTTTTTGCTGATTTTCAGTATAGTTTTTATCGTGAGGATTTTCGGTATACATTTTAGGATTTAGTTGACTATTATCATCAACGGTATCCATCATACTTTGCAGCTTTTGATTCAGCTTGCTGGTAGGGTTTGAGTTAGGTGTAGTTTGGTTTGTTTGCATAGTTATCTTCCTTTTTTGTGTTATGACATATAAATTAATAGCCTAGATTTAGAATAAGTCCAAGAAATCCGTAAAATAATTGTCTACAATGGGTTTGAGGTGTTAAACACTATCAGGATCAAATGTACCGTAGTCCGAAAATCAATAGTCAGTTCAACAGGTTGCTAAACTGTGTTATTAATGCGTATTTTTTTTATTTAAAAACATGTTGAAATCAACTGTCGCCTCGAAACGAGCAACTCATCAGCCTTTTTGCTCTTCCAATTCTCCAATTACACTGATTGTTTTAGTACTATTGTTCATACAGTCGTTTTGTTTGTCCGCAAGTCCTCTCCCCAATAATCAAGATTATCTGGCTTCTTTATGGTCTCCTTATTTTGAAAAGTTTTCTGTCGATGAGGGTATGTCCCAATCGATGGCTAGCGTAATATTGCAAGATAAAGACGAGTTTATCTGGCTACTTACTCCTGTTGGTGTTGATCGTTTTAACGGTTATGAATTTGAGAACATGAAATTTTATTCTCAACAAGATACTAATCCCCACTTAAAACTGGTTTCTTTGTTACTTGATCATGATAACAATATGACCGCGATTACTAATCAAGGCAGTATTTATACTTTTTCAGCTAAACATCATCAATTTATCAACACATTCACCCCACAAAAACCACTAAAAATTACTCAAGCGGTGATGCTGCCTGAAAAAAAGCTGTTATTAATCGGCGAAGAAAAATTACACCAGCTCCAATTCTCAAAGAATCATATTGAACTTACTCAAATAGATCCCCCTGAAATTATACAAACCAACCAAATCAACCATGCCATCTTGGATCAGCAATCTATTCTCTGGATTGGAACTAAACAAGGACAGCTATTTTCTTATGATGTTAAAAACCGCCATTTTCATCAATATAAGATCCCCCGCAAAAAAAGAAATAATCGAGATGATAATTTACAACTAACCCCTAATAATAATGGTGGGATATTTTTCGCCTTTCGCTCAGGCGAATTATTTGAAGCAAAACATCTACAAACCAAAACTTTACAATTGTTAATCAATCAAAAAATAGCCAATAAAATCGCAGGTATCACTGCTCTGCTACAGTCGCCAAACGAAGATCTTTGGGTTGCTACACAAGGACAGGGCATTTACCGGATGCAATTAAAATCAAAAAGCATCCAGCAATATAAGTTACAGAATAGTTTAAAAGGTTCTTTAAGTTCCAACAACATTTACGCACTATTTTTAGATAAGCAGGGACAACTGTGGGCAAGTGCACCTAATGGCGTCAACTATACAAAAACCTTAAATCAGCGATTTTTTCAAATCGGTGGTAACAGGGCTTATTCTGTACCACTGGCTACCCCTTCAGTTTACCATATGGCACTAGATTCCTATGGCAAACTATGGGTCGGAAGTCATGATGCTGGTGTAAGTTTATTAACACCAACCTCATCAATCCCAGAAACTCAAACAAGAGAATGGAAAAGCTTAAAACTAACTCCGGCAAAAGATAATCGTAATCCAAACTTTCATCTCACAACTTATCCAATTCCTTCATTTATCACGTATTTAGGAATAGACGACAGAGATATTGTCTGGGTCGGTGACTCTCGTCAATTACGTTGGATTGATGCTAAATCAGGCAATATCGTTGAGCTATCAGAAGAATGGAAAGAAATTGACGGCAAAGGAATCAATAGTCTTTATTTTCACAAAGATGAGCGGATAATCATCACCAAAGAAAATAAGCTATTTTTTCAGCAAGGCAATAACCCTGTCGTAGAAATAAAAAAGCCTATTTCACAGCATATCCATGACTGGATTGATATTAGCGGACCACTTAACCATAAATATTGGCTTTCTTCTTCCCTGACAGGCGATCTTTTTGAATTTGACAGTAACACTCAACAGATTAAAAAACTCAAACCAATCACACTTAATGGGCATAAAATCGATGGTATCAATTCTATCTGGGTCTCGCCCAAAGGAATATTATGGGGAGGTACCAATGGGAATGGCATTTTTAAATATCATCTACGTACTCAAGATACCCAATGGTGGAATACTGAATCAGGTCTAGCAGATAATTTTGTTTATACGTTAGAAGGGGACGCACATGACCATATCTGGGTGGCAGGTAATAAAGGCTTGTCTCGTTTAAATATTCAAACCGATGAGATCCATAACTTTACCGTTAAACACGGCCTACAAAGTAATGAGTTTAATGCTCAGGCTAGTATGAAGACAGATGATGGTTTATTATTTTTTTCAGGAATCAATGGTATTACAGTAGTCAATGCCAATCATTTTACCCTAAATACTCATATCCCTAAAACTTATATCCAAGACGCTTTTTTGCACACTACCCAAGGCCGAAAAAGATTACAGGTTTCACAAAAAACAATTGAACCTCTCTCTTATCAAGAAAACTCACTAACCTTTCATATAGGTACAATTGACTTAGTTAACCCACTTCAAAATACTTTTGCTTATCAGTTATCTGGTTATAATAAAAATTGGGTAGACTTAGGCACTAACCGTACAATTAGTTTATTAAATCTAGCACCGGGCAAGTATCAACTATTAGTCAAGTCTTGTAACAGTGAAAAAACTTGTAATCCTGAGCCTGCAACTATTTCATTCACTATACCTGCCCCTCCCTGGTTAACCATTTGGGCTTTTTCTATTTACGGACTTATACTTTTATCTATATTAATTTATTTTATCAAAAAGCAACGTGATAAATACCTGCACCAACGCGCGCTCACAGAAAAGGAACATAATGTTGCCAATGAATTACGTGAGCTACATATTCTAAAAGATGAGTTCCTGGCTAATACTTCTCATGAGTTGCGCACCCCGCTAAATGGTATTATCGGTTTAAGTGAAATGTTAAGCATTGATACCGATTATAATATTTCTGATGATGTTTCCGAATCATTAGCAGCTATTAATAGCTGTGGAAAACAATTAAAAAAATTGGTTGATGATTTGTTAGATTTTTCTCAATTACAAAATAAGCGCCTTATACTTGAGAGAGGAAATTTTAATATCCGAGACCTAGTGGAACAAATTGTATTACTTTTACAACCATTAGCCGAAGATAAAAAATTAATTTTAGATGCTAACTATGCTTTAACCTCTGAGCAGGTTTATGCTGATGAAAATCGAATTCGCCAAGTTTTATATAACTTAATTAATAATGCTATTAAATTTTCAGATGAAGGTTTAATTAATGTTCAGCTAACACACAAAGGTGGACTCACTAAAATTTCAGTCATCGATCAGGGCATTGGGATTCCCTTTGAACATCAACATAAAATATTTATTTCTTTCACTCAGTTAGACGGTAGCAGTACTCGAAACCAAGGTGGCGTTGGACTAGGGTTAGCGATAAGTAAAGATATTATAGAACTACATGGTGGCACACTGGAAATAGAGTCAAATCCCGGAAAAGGCTCAATATTTAGTTTTACTTTACCTACGATAAAGTAAAAATAATTAATACTGTCTAATGACGACCAAGAAACTTTTCTATTAGTTCAGCTAATTTTTCATGTAGATGTTCTTCAAAATTATCTAAACTCTTATCAAATATCGTTAAATATTTTTCTGCCTGTTGGTAAGATAATTTTTTTCCCATAACCCGATACGTCATTTCATCCAATTTTTTATCATACCTAGGGACTATCTCCCAATGAATAAGCTCACTATCAACAGTTTTCACCTCAATTTCAGCAAACCGACAAAAGTCTTCAATTTGTTGTATACCATCGGGCCCTAAACATCCAGGCTCAACTCGATATAAAACATTTAACTTTTTTTCCGGTGTTAAAGGCATATAAAAATAACCCGCTATCTTTAATGAGTTTTCCCATTAAAGATAGTTCCAAATATTTATTTTTACCATGACATCATTATAATCAGCACTATCGCAAAGCCGAGATGAGCCAATAACTCACACTCATTTGAGATATTTGATATAGATATCATTTATTTTGAATG
>JAUIHB010000066.1 GCA_030432465.1 Gammaproteobacteria bacterium | reverse complement strand
GTTATGCTCATGGTTATATTGAGCATGACGATCATCCATACAATACAATTCGTTTATAAATACTTAACAGTAGAATAAGTAATATATCGCTTGTGTGGTTCAGCTTTATCTTCCGTTACTCAAAAAAGACATCATTGGTTGTTCCTGCAGGTTCCTTGAGTTCCGATGTTGAAAAGTCATTTGATGCGAAATTTTTTGTATCTGAAAGCGTTTGCAAGTTGCTTTCAGATGGTGAGCTTAAAGTTTATGACTTTTTTCCTGAGTAAAATTTCTAACAAACATAAGCGTTCAGTTTACTCTTTAAGTATTTAAGTATTTAAGTATTTAAGTATTTAAGTATTTAAGTATTTAAGTATTATAGGATGAAAAATAATAATTAATTTTTATTATCCTAGATGTTTGAGTTTTTTGACATTGATAGTGGATGCGACAAGTCAGGAATAAAGCGGAGAGTCGCGTAAAAATTAGTATGAATAAATAATAAGATGGTAACGGATTAGTTATGGAGTTTGATCTATGAATCTAAAATTCTATCCGTATAAAAATATTGCGATGAAAATATCTGCACATGAATACGCTAGTATTTATCGGATGTTAAGGATATAGAGCTTAAAGTTCTATCTCTATTCGAGTTGATTGGTTGACATAAATTTGGACAGGGGTATTTTGGTAAGGCTTTGAATTCTTCATGCTTGAACCCTTTTGGTTTTAGTTGTACTTGAGCCCTTATCATAGCTAAAAAATTCTCAACTTATAATAATTTAACAAGAGACCAAAAGCGAAACTTCCTTTAGTGAGTCGTATTTTATATTTCCACGCAGTATTCAGTGAATAGCTTTGCTCTCTTGTTTAAAAAAGAAAGGAGCTTAATCGTGAAAATAATTAATACCCTGTTTATTTTGATTACCGTGTTGCTATGTGGAGTGTTTAATACTTCGCTTAAAGCCAATGAAATCGAGTTAATTAATGAAGTGCCGGTAACGGGTTTGACAGCAGAGCGAGGTGAAACGCTCTCTGGCTATTTCATTATGTTGCCACCCAATATCAACGAATTAAAAATCGTTATCAGTGGTGGTAGTGGAGATGCTGATTTGTATGTAAGACAAGGAGAGCAACCCGATGCTTCTCATTATGATTGTCGCCCTTATAACAATGGAAATGAAGAAACCTGTTTATTACGGAATATCCAGGGTGGAACCTGGTATATTAATCTTGTAGCGTATACAGAGTTTAGTGATGTAAGCCTGACTGCATATCATGAGCCGCTTTGTGACGCACCACCCCAGGCTAATGCCAATGGGCCTTATATTGGCGAAGTTGCTGAAGTTATTCAGTTTAGCAGTGAGGGCTCGGCTGGTGGAGCTTGCACTGATGGAAATTTTCATTGGAATTTTGGCGATGGAGAAGAAAGTAACGAGCCTAATCCGCAGCATACCTATACCAGTGCTGGAGAGTATACTGCAACATTAACGGTTGATGGTTGGGCAGATGCTTATGCGACTGTCACAATCAGCGCACCTGAAGTGTTAGTGGCGGAAACTAATGGACCTTACTCTGCCGACCCTGGAGAAAGTATTCAATTTAGCAGCGAGGGCTCAAATTCCTCCAATGGTGTGATTACAAAGTACGAGTGGAACTTTGATGATGGCACGCTAAGCAATGAAGCCAACCCTGTGCATACTTATAATCGAAATGGGATGTTTACAGCTATTTTAACCGTCACGAGTGACTCCGGAAAGCAAGCTTCGGCGAATGCCGATATCTTTATTGGCCCAATGTGTGATGTACCTCCTCGTGCCGAGGCGAATGGTCCTTATTCTGGTGATGCCGGGCAAGCTATACAGTTTAGTAATGAAGGTTCTTATGGAGGCGGATGTAGTGACGGTGAGTTCTTCTGGACTTTTGGAGATGGTACGACCAGTAATGAAGCCAATCCGACACATGTTTATACGACTGCTGGCAGTTATAACGTAACGCTAACGGTTGATGGCTATGCGACGGATACCGCGGTGGCCACTATTACTGATAGTTTAATCAATGCTTGTACTGATCAATCACCTAAAAGTAATGCTTTTATAAAGAGTGGTCGGCCCATCTGTGTCCAATCAAGAAATGGTGGTGGCAACTATTTTTACTTTTATAGTCCGGCCGCTGCCTCGGGAGTTATCCAGACACAACATGGTAACGGTAACCTTGATTTATACTATAGTGATGCAGGGTGGCCATCCACTTCCTGGCATAAAGCCGCGTCAGAAAACGCAGGTAACAGTGAGCGTATTGATCTGAATGCTTTATCATCGGGGTGGCATTATATCATGCTGAGTGGTAGCCATAGTGGTGCGACTTTACAAGTTGACTTACAAGCCGATTAATCAAAAATTTGATTAATTTCAGACTTATTTTGAGAACGGTTATTACACGACAAAATAATAGCTGTTCTCAAACGGTTTCTACCAAAAGAAGACATAGGTTCAAAGTCTTCGTGGGCAATGGGTAAGTACTGACAATCAAACAAATCCTGATGTTTATCGTTGGGATCGGGGTCGTGCAGGTAAAAACATTCTTCATCGTAGCCGCTGATGACGACCCAATGTGGCGCTTTCTTTTTATCTAAACGGTAAGTGCTAATTAATACCAGTGGAACAGCACCGCGATCACAAGCGGCAATCAGTTCTTTAGCGTTGATATTACTGTGATAAACAGGGATATTTTTTTCCTGAATTTGTTTTACAAATTCATTGTGAACTGTTTCGATAATATTTTTTTTGTTCTCATCGCGTACACCATCAATAAATAAGGGATTTTTCTGGTTCAGCCAAACCTCGACAGTGTAACTTCGCTTATTACCTGCTAAAGCTAAACCGAGCGGATGACAACCGCCATGACCTGAAGTCATAAATATAGTGGTTGCTTCCCGCCAGATTTGTAACTCTTCGGCTAAACTCATGGGATAATTTTTATCTAAACCAGCCATTGCCATCATAAGGGCGGCAGGACCGCAGGTAAAAGGAGTCGTTTGGCGACACCAGGGAATAACGGTATGTACTGCGGATTGATTATGAAAACGAATACGTTTTTGCATACGTAAAGCATTGGTATGATCTTCGTAGTAATCTTGCAACACCTCAAATTCGTGAAAACCTAAAGAGTGATATAAGGCAATTGCATTTGTATTGGTATGGCTAACCTCCAGTCGAAAGTAAAGAGCGCCTTTTTCCTGCGCCTGTTTTTCACCTTCTTTAATGAGCTTTCGAGCAATACCATAACCACGCCATCGACTGCTAACGGCAATAGAGTATAAGCGTCCTAAACGCGTACCACGGTGAAAAATAATTAATAGATAACCTACACACTGTTGTTGGATTTTTGCCACTAAAAATACGCTATGTTCGCTGGTTAAAAAGCGGCGTATGCTTCGGCGGCTTAAACGATCAGATGCAAAGCTTTGTTCTTCTATTTCAAGTAATGCTTCCAGCTCGGGAAGTTTTGCTGAGGTAATGGTGATATCTGGTTTAACCATGCTGAAGGCCTGTGATTGCTTGTTGAATCACTTGTCGTGACTTAACTAAAATGAGTTCTCGCCAATAAATATCTGCTGGACAAAAATGCTCAAGCATCGCTTTTCCGCTATGTTGTTTAGCGATAGCGTCACCAGATTTCCAACTCCGATGATCCTGTAAAATGACTTCAAAAAGAGCGTCCGTTGGGTAACTGCCAAACTCGAGTGTAATAAAGCAACCTTGTTGTTGCATGTGTTTGTGCCAAGCATAGTCGAGTAAGCCTAATTTTTCGACTGAACTTGAATTACCAGCAATTGGCGAAGTGACACTCGCTCCATACCACTGAATAGCGGTGTGGAAGCCATGACTATCAATCGGATGGTCATTGATTACTTCGCCGTGTGCATAAGAACCTAAACCAGTGTGTATATCGATGACCGCGAGCTTTCGTTTGGCTAACTGATATTGCTGAATGATACTTTCAATAACCTTACGCCCGTGTGCGGGTTTTTCTCCACCATAAAAAGGGCCATAAGGATCACAGTATTGTCCGCCACTTACAGCAACTTCGTAGGCTTTTTGGCCGTATTGACTCTGGTAATCAATAAATAGTTGATTGCGAGTGGATGAATCTGCAGTAAAAATGGCCGCTTGTAATTGTCGGTATCCCGAATTTTCAGGTAACGGCTTGTCAAAATCAACAAAGTTACGGTTTAAGTCAACACCTTCCCCATCACAGCGGCGTAAGTGGGAAAAACCATAAGGATTCAGAGCAAAAACTAAAAGTATCGCGACTTCTTCGGGGACAGAGTAGTCATGTTGAAGTCTACTGAGTAAATCATTCTGTACAGCCGCTCCTGCAAAGCCTTCGACGCCATGGGTGCCTGATATGATGATCACTACCTTATTCGCTATGGGACTACCAATCCATACTGCATGAGTTGTTAGTGCTACTTGACACCTTGTATTTTCAACGTGGAAGGTCTGCTGGTCATATAACTGCTTTGTGTTATTGACTAACTGGGTAAAGTGTTGCTGAGCTGTCTGGTAATCAGGCGAAAAGCAGCCTAATTGCTGGGCGGCTATACTGGTTATTTTTGGCATGCAAAATATCTCAAAACTAACAGGAACAAAGTCGCTTTAAATACTAGTATTAAAGGCTATAGAGCAAAAAGAGGTTTAGCATACGCCTGCTTTGATAAAGAATGAAATAATTAATTAAAATTATGTATTTTAGTATAAAAAAAAGATTGTGTCATAGCTTGCTTAGTTGCACAATTGCGGCTTCTTAAACCACTGGAACGACCATGTCCGACACACTGATTATTGTCGATAACAAAGCTGATTGGGAACCCTATTGCCCAAGCGAAAATGTGATTACCTTTGAGGAATACTTAAACCGGAATTATCCGGTTAGTGCGTCCAATGATAAAGATAAAAACCTGCGGATTCGGGTTATTAATCTGTGCCGCAATAACCGCTATCTTTCAGAAGGCTACTATTGCTCTTTACTTGCAGAAGCTCGCGGACATAGTGTTATACCGTCCATAAGAACGTTGAATGACTTAGGCCAAAAAGCACTTTACCGTTTGGAGTTAAATGCGACACCTGCATTGTTAACTAAAAAGCCTCCGCCGAAAGGTGCTGAAAATAGTTTGCAGGTAATTAGCTTTTTTGGTACTACCGTTGAGCCAGAATATAGCGAACTTGGACGTAAGTTATTTGAGCTTTTTCCTTGTCCTATTCTAGAAATTACATTAGCTTTTGAAACCGAGTGGCATGTAGACTCGGTTAAAATTCGTAGCCACAAAATTTTAGATGATGCTAATGAAACTGCCTTTGCTAACGCGTTAAATGATTTTAGTGGAAAAGTGTGGCGTAAGAAACGCTCCCAAAAACAGTTTCGTTACGATTTAGCAATCCTTATTGACCCCGATGAAAAGTTGCCACCTTCAGATAAATCAGCACTTAAAAAGTTTATTGCGGCAGGTAAGTCATTAGGGATTGATTGTGAGTTGATTACTCAAAAGGATTATTTACGCTTACCAGAATATGATGGCTTGTTCATTCGAACTACAACTTCGATTAATCATTTCTCATATCGTTTTGCCAAGCGTGCGGAACTCGAAGGACTTGTGGTTATTGATGATCCAACATCCATTTTACGCTGTACCAATAAAATTTACTTAGCGGACTTATTTGGTGCTAACAAAGTACCAAGTCCTAGAGCTGAATTATTAGTGAAAGATAAGTCTGGACAAGTTGAGAATTTGGAAGAAACGTTTGGTTATCCCATTGTGCTTAAGATACCCGATGGTTCATTTTCTTTAGGTGTGGAAAAAGCGAAAGATCGTCAGGAGCTTGAAGCTGTATTAGAACGTTTGTTTCAAAAGTCGACTTTATTATTAGCTCAAGAGTATTTGTACACAGAGTTTGACTGGCGCATTGGTATTTTAAATAATAAGCCAATTTATGCCTGCCGTTATTATATGGTACGCAATCATTGGCAAATTTATTTGCACGGTGAAAAGAAAACCGCTTCAGGAAATTTTGATACGCTGCCTACCTTTGAAGCCCCCAAAGCTGTACTTGATGCTGCTCTTAAAGCAACCAAACCGATTGGGAATGGTTTTTATGGTGTTGATGTGAAAGAGAAAGACGGTAAAGGTTATGTGATCGAAGTTAATGATAATCCCAGTATTGATAGTGGAATCGAAGATAAGTATTTAGGCGACGAACTCTATAAACAGATAATGGCAGAGTTTTTGAGTCGTATGGAAGCGCGTAGAAATGGTAAGCAGTAAACTCAATAACCAGTGAAATATAGTATTTTTCGTCAATATTACGCTTAAAGCACTTTTACCAACTAACCAACCAACATATTGAAAAAACAATATGTTGGTTGGTTAAGTCTAACACTGGAATGATATTTTTTGTTTATGGCAGAACTTCTACCTCAAAATAATTTTCAACACACTTCTGAAAATCTCCTGGAATAAGTGCTGAATAAGCGGTTTGATAACCTACTAATTTACAAGTAAAACTTTTTCCTTCAGGCATATCTGAATGATAACTCCAGTCCTGATCTAAACTGATTAGCATGGCTCCTGCGCCTTGGGTATCAAAGCGTCCTTGTTTTGCACAACCTAAAACTTCGTTTGCGGGGATTGGCACATTCAGTGCTTCGGCGTGTTTTTTGTAATAGCTAATTCGATTGAGAGATTGTCTTTTTTCTTGACCGTTACTGGTGCCGCATTCAATACCGCCGTTGATTATATTGGTTGTGGCACCAAAGCCAGCACTAATATTCAAACTAGCATCGTGTGCATTAGGCTGCCATGTTCCATCTATAACATGCAACATACTTGGCTTGGGGGGTTGTGGATAAACAAAAAAGAATACCGCTGATGCTAAGTTTAACCAAGTGTTAGCGACTCTATCGGGATCGTTTAGCAAAACGCTGGTGTCATTAAACATCGCTTGAGAGAATGGACCATAGTTATAATTATAGCTGAGCTGTTTTGCGCCACGTCCAAAATATTTTAGATAACTCCCATCAGGATTTTTACCACAAACCCAAGTTCTGCCCTGCCAGGTTGTAGGACTACATTCAGCATTATAACCACAGCTTGTACCATTTTCAGTGCATCCAATCTCACGTAAATAAACGAGTCCTTGACGCCACTCTTCATTATTTGAATGAGGATTGTGCCCGCCTGTTTCTTGCGTAAAATGGGCAAACATTGTCGCTAATGATTTGCGGCAGATTGCATTGGAATCTCGTCCATCAGTGTAAGTTCCACAAAAAGCTTTGAACTTAGCAACTGCACGTAAAAAGCGCGTATAAGTATAATCTTGGTGATGTTCTGCAAATATATATGACCATAAGGTTTCATTTAATATTGACTCAACACGCTTTACATTTTCAGGATTGGCGGCTCTGTTGGGAACAACAGCTTCCACTTCTGCATTGTTACGTGTTTCGATAGATTCTTTTACCGTCTGAAAAATATCCGAAGAAGTGAGTTCTGTTTCCATCGCATCAATCTCAGCCTGAGTCAGGGTATAACCACCACCGGGTTTGGGTTGAGGGTTAGGTTTACCTGGTGTCGGATCAGGGGTTGGATCTGGATCGGGAGTTGGGTCTGGATTGGGAGTTGGGTCTGGATCCGGCGTAGGATCAGGGTCGGGAGTTGGATCAGGATCCGGCGTTGAAGTGCCTTGCACATTAATCGTTTTGTTTGCACTGGCAGTACAACTGGCTTGAGTGCCTTGTACATTACATAAGTTAACCGTATAAGTATAATTTCCCGCGGTTGTCACCGTTACCTGATAATTATCGGCCTGCGCATTGTTACCTTGGGGTGTCAGACTGGCTGTGTGTATAACATCCCCATTTTGCAGCAATTGCCATTGATTACCATTGCTTCCCCACCACATATTCCAGGTAATGGTATAGTTTGCATTACCGTTGTTCAGAGTATAGTTTGTCTCCATCCAGGCAATGTTAGGTTTAGCCGGTGCTGCGTTGGCTGAATAACTAAGTGCTGACAATGGGAGTGCCAGTAAAAATAATTTAGATATTAAATTTTTATATCGCATTGAGTTCTCCATTAAAGTGATTGAATTAAAATAATTTATTGCAATAAACGATAATGCGTAATTAACATTCGGATAATGTTGGCTGTTAACAACCTTTATTATCTGATAACGGAATTGATTTGTTGCTATTGGTTTAAGATCAGCAAATAAATTAATGACAGCGATGTCATATTACCTTTTTATGACACTAAATGTTTGGGTGTTATTCACATTTACGAAGTAAACATTGAGTTGAATTTATCAAGGATTAAAATTAATATTTTATTTTGTTTTAATTTTTTTTGACTTCATTCGCTTTAATTGGTTGATAACAATTTAAGAACTTATTAAAAATTTATTTATAAGATATTAAGCGAATCTTTAGTTATTGACTGAATTTATTGAGAATATGGTTTGATAAAAATATTGGTATAAATATAAATGGTGTGGGAGGAATTATGCATAAAGGTTCTTGTTTGTGTGGCGAAGTAACATTTGAAGTTTCCTGTGAGCTTTCTTCTAATGATGCTTGTCATTGCGTTCAGTGCCGTAAGTGGACGGGGCATTTTTTTACGGGAGCTGATGTTCCACGCGCAGCCTTGGTGATTAAGGGCGAATCCAGTATTACATGGTTCAACTCTTCTGAAAAAGTCAGAAGAGGGTTTTGCTCGGTTTGTGGGTCTTCGTTATTTTTTGACCCAATAGATAAAGTAAAACATGAGTGGATAGGTGTCGCGTTAGGTGCTTTCGATACTCCTACTTGTACCAAAATTGCACAGCACATTTTTGTAGCTGAAAAAGGTGATTATTATGAAATAAATGATGATGCACCGCAAAATTCACACTAACCAGTTTTTTCTTACTCTTTACTCGAATAAGGTTTGTTTGAGCCATTGAAAAGTAATGACTCGAACAAAAATATTGGATAATTAAACCTCAAACTCAATTCTAGGTAAGGCTTTTTTTCCTGAATCTATTTGAGGTTGACAAAGTAATAATCGAGCAGATTCTATCTGACCTTGTTTAACCACATGTGACTTAAATGTTTGTGCACGTAATGCACTAATTGTTTTTAACTGTTGTATATATTCAGCATTTTTTAAATCAGGTGTGACTTCTGGTAGATCTTGCGGGGTTGCAAAAGCACAAACTTTAACTTGTGTATCAGGTTTGTCTTTCATTAGTGTAATAAATTGCTGCACAAACTCTTGTTGTTGAGTTTGAATTTCAGTTGTTTGTGCAGGATAAGGCAAATCTTCAAAGCGAACTTTCAGCATATATTCACCTGCAACTTTAACCACTGAAATAACATTAGCATAAGGCACAAAGGTTTCAATTAAGTAAGACTCTGCTGCTGACATCACTGCTTTTTTTGTAATCAGTGCGATAAAGCTGGTGAGTCCAAAGCTTGGTGAAGCGACATCGCCAGATAAAGGGATATCTAGCTCTAAATTGCCTTGACTATCCATCAGCATGCTTAATGCGGAGTTCAACGGCATTGCTGATTGTTCTTTTAATGAATTACTCGCGATATCTTTTTTAGTTGAAAAAGTGAGGCCGCGCATTGCTAGCGTTGTTTCACCTTTTATTTTCCCATCAGTTATTTCAACATTCAGCTGATTATCAAACTGCCCTGATTGCATACTGAAACCGAGCGCTTGCTGTAAGTAAGGTGAAACTTCCGGTAGGGAAAACTCTTTTACTTTAATATCTGCTTTTAAATTTAGTTTTTCGGTAAAAGGTAAAACATAACCTTTAACTTCAGCTCCGGCATATTCATCGGTTTTTAATTGAATATTAAAGTTGGTTTGTTGTTTGGGAGAGCGGATATCCACAGGTCCCATTTCAAACTGATTAAAATTTACTATTTGTGAGAAAGCTGGTTGAATACCTGCATCATAAAATTGAAACTGACTTTTTCCTGTAATTGATATTTTATTGACTGCAAAAGTAACTGTCTGTGTTTGAGTCTGCTCATTTTCAACCTGGTCGCTACTTTTGACTGGTGTGTCCGCTTGCTTTTGGGGATTGGCATCGGCTTTTTCTAAGTGTTTGGGAGTTGATGAACTGGTCGGGCTAAAATTAACTAAGTTAATAATTTCTTTTTTGGGGGTTAGGAGAATATGAGCACTTAAGTTTTCAGCAATAATGGCTTCTAAATTAACGTGATTATTGGCTAATTGAAATTGGTTGAAACTTAAATTACTAATTTGGGTTATTGCAGGAAGTTGCCCACTTTTATTCTTTGGGTATTGAGCGTAGTTTTCTGGTGTGTCTAGTTTTATTTTATTTGATAAGATTAACTCTGCTAATACTAATTGCTCAAAGCTTATTTGTGGCATAAGGTTTTGGTTAATTTCAAATTCTCCGTTACTTAAATGGAGCTGCTGGTAGCCTAACAAGGTAGAAGCTTGATCTTCAGTTGCCACCTGAGTATCTGTACTATTTATTGAGTAGTCGCCATTTACATTGAAACTTGCGTCAGGAAATTGATTGAAAATAATATTTGAAAACGCTAATTGGTAAGCTTTACTCGTTAGCTTTACTCCAGAGCTAATGACTTCAAACAGATTTAACTGAGTATTAAGTTTTTCGATTTGAAATTCGGTTTTATCAGCAGAGATTTTTAAAGATTGAGTTAAATCTATACTGAGCTTACCTTTTAATTGCTGTATTGACGGTGGTAATAAATACGCAAAAGTGCTGAGATCAAAGTCTTCAAGCTGTAGCGTAATACGGTGGTTGCCTTGAACTTTCTGTTGATTAAAATCAATTTGAGCTTTTAACGGTGCGCCATTGATAATTAAATCTAACTTTAATTCACCTTGTTGTTGATGAGGAAAAGCCACAAATTGTTTTAAGTGTAGATTATTTAATTCAAATTGATGTTGATTCTCAAAGTGTTTTCCTGATACATGCAATTGCTGAATGGTAATGTTGTCTGCACTGACTTGCCATGGTTCAGCTTGTTGGTTATCTAAGCTGCTTTCATTTCGGTTAGTTGATAAAGTTTTTTCTGTGGTGGCCAACGGCTTATTATCAGTTGGCTGTTCAGTCGGTTCTGATGTGTCTGTTGGAATAATAAAACCAGCAATTTTAAGCTGCTCTGTTGTTTGTGATAATTCTATTTTCACATCGCTAATCGCTAGCGCTTCTAATTTTATCTGGCGTGAAAAAAGTGCCCATAAATTGATATCTAAAACAGCTGATTGAATACTTGCCTGAGAGCGTTGCTCCTGATCGATTAAATTAACCTGATGAACATTTATTTTTAATAAAAAAGGATTCAGTCGAATACTTGAATCAGAAGAGAGTTCTAATTGGTTTGGAGCCAATGCATCGTTAATGACCCAGCGAGATATAGTGGGACTTAGGCTCCAAACAAGTAAATAAATAACCAAAACGGGTAATAATAACCAATAAGCGATAAGTTTTAAAAATCGACTGAAAGGCTTTTGTGGCGCTTTTGATTGTTGCTTCATGGATATATCGTCCGTGGGATGTTTATGATCTTGGAGACCACCGGAATACTTGCGGGCAGTCTATCTAAATTGTGGGTAATGTCAAAGCATGAGTTTACTTTTTTGCTTGTTTTTTAGGCATAAACCTTATTGGGAGGACGCTGATCAGGTATATAGCTGAATGACGTGCTATGTAAATATTTATGCTATGATCCATCCAGTTTTTTATTGAATAAAAGAATTGATTGTAATGAAGATTTCGCTGCCTAATTTTCAAAATACTCGGGTGTTAGTGGTTGGTGATTTAATGTTGGATCGCTACTGGCATGGCGGGAGTTCGCGCATATCACCTGAAGCACCTGTGCAGGTAGTTAATGTTGGACAAATTGAAGAAAGGCCGGGCGGTGCAGGAAATGTTGCATTGAATATTGCCAGTTTGGGGAGCCAAGCCATCCTTATTGGTATAACGGGTGAAGATGAAGCTGCTGACAGCTTACAGACAAGGCTTGAAGCCGCAGATGTGGTTTGTGATTTTGAGCGGGTTTCTGGTGTGCCAACCATTACTAAATTACGAGTTATTAGCCGTCAGCAACAATTAATTCGTCTTGATTTTGAAGAGCATTTCAAAGGACGAGGAGTCGCGGGTTTACAGGTTCGTGTTGAAAAGCATATTCAAGGGTGCGGCGCGATTATTTTGTCTGATTATGCCAAAGGTACTCTTGATGAAGTTCAGACACTGATCAAAATAGCAAATCAGTATAAGGTTCCTGTTCTCGTTGATCCTAAAGGTAGCGACTTTTCAAAATATCGTGGAGCTAGCCTTGTAACGCCCAACCTACATGAGTTTGAGGCTATTGTTGGTCATTGTGATAGCGAACGAGTTTTGGTTGAAAAAGGCACTGAATTACTCAATAAATATCAGTGGCAGGCTTTGCTGATTACGCGAGGCGAATATGGCATGACACTGTTACGAGCGAATCAGCCCGAATTGCATTTGCCTGCGATAGCACGAGAAGTTTTTGATGTGACAGGGGCTGGTGATACCGTTATTAGCACATTAGCTACCGCGCTTGCAGCGGGAAGTGAAATTGAAAATGCTGTGGCTTTGGCAAATATTGCAGCAGGTATTGTTGTAGTCAAGCTAGGGACTGCCACAGTGAGCACCCATGAGATTAGGCGAAAATTGCGCGCTTCTGATGAGTCTGGAACAGGAGTGATGAGCGAACAGCAACTTAAAGTGGTAGTTGATGAAGCTCGTGCACATGGCGAAAAAGTCGTGATGACGAATGGTTGTTTTGATATTTTACACGCAGGGCATGTGGCCTATTTAAAACAGGCAAAAGCGTTAGGTCATCGATTAATTGTTGCTGTGAATGATGATCATTCAGTTAAACGCTTAAAAGGCGAAGGACGCCCTGTTAATCCTGTTGATCGTCGAATGTCTGTGCTGGCTGCGCTTGGGAGCGTGGATTGGGTTGTTGCATTTGGTGAAGATACGCCTCAACGTTTAATTAGTGAGTTAATGCCTGATATTTTAGTCAAAGGTGGGGATTATCAGATTGAACAGATTGCTGGCGCAAAAGAAGTGATTGCAAATGGTGGTTCAGTAGAAGTTTTACAATTTGTTGATGGCGTGTCTACCAGTAAAATTATTCAAAATATTCACCAAAATAAATCAACGGAATCGGACAGCCAATGAGCGTCACACATAACACTGATAATTCCCCTAAGCTTTCGGCTAACACTCCGTTTTTGCAATCATGGATGGTTGTTGCTGGCGCTATATTGGCGATGCTATCGGTTATGCTTGGTGCCTTTTCTGCCCATGCTTTGAAAAACATTTTAGATGAGTATGCTTTGTCACTTATTGATACCGCAGCCAGATATCAAATGTTTCATGCGCTGGCATTGATTTTATGCGGTATTTTAAGCCAGCACTTAGCTAACCTGAAGTGGCTAAAAATTAGTGCTATCAGTTTTTTAATAGGAATAGCCGTATTTAGCGGAGCTTTATATTTAATCGCTTTTACTGGGGTAAAAGCTTTTGGTATGTTAGCGCCGATAGGTGGTAGCGCAATGATTTTTGGATGGTTTTGTTTGCTCCTTGTATTTAAGAAACCGCGTTCTTAATTTTTTTGTATTGTCTTCAATTTATTTCAAAGTAACATCCGTACGAATATTGTACTAAGCTTAAAATAATATCTGTTTGTTTTCTTGAACCAACTGCTCAATACTTTTGTATGAGTCAGGATGTGTTACATGCGTATTTCGCAACATCATTATTTTGAAGGAGACTGGTTTCCTAAGCTGCCATCTGCTGATAACTCTCAGTTGTTACTGTCTTTTGGATGTCGTGCACTGATCTGTGCACCTGGCTTTTATCAACAAATTCATCAGGCTTTTCCTGTCGCGGATATTATCGGTTGTACTACTAGCGGTGAAATTTACGGAACAGAAGTTTACGATGATTCTTTTACATTAACTGCAATTTACTTTGAACAATCTGAAATAAATATAGTAAGCACTAACCAATCTCAATTTCTTCGTAGTTTTGATGCTGGCCTTTCATTGGCCGAAGCCTTAGAACCGAATGGATTAAAGTATGTGCTAGTTCTGTCTGATGGGCAGATTGTTAATGGTAGTGAGTTAGTCGATGGTATTTCTGCAGGATTACCTAAAGATGTTTTAATTACCGGTGGGATGGCCGGTGATGGTGATCGCTTTAAGGAAACTTTAGTCTGGTACAACGACTTAATTGCTTCGGGTCAAATTATATTGTGTGGATTTTACGGTGAAGCTTTAAAGATTGGACATGGAACGCTTGGAGGATGGAGTACTTTTGGACCTGAAAGGGTGATTACAAATGCGCGTGGTAACGTACTGTATGAATTAGATAACCAACCAGCACTTGAGTTGTACAAAAAATATTTGGGAGAGTTTAGTCAGCAATTACCTTCATCAGCATTAAGGTTTCCATTGAGTTTAACTTTACCTGATGAACATGAAAGTGTGGTGCGAACGGTGTTAAATATTAATGAACGTGATAACAGTATGGTTT
>JAUIHB010000380.1 GCA_030432465.1 Gammaproteobacteria bacterium | reverse complement strand
TTCACCACAATGATGAACAAGGCGGCCTTCGCACATTAGGCAAAAAGCTTACAGCTGCGCAAATTGATGATGTACGCGCACGTTACCAACTTGCAAAAGCGCGCCTCGAAGCACTTGGTTTAGCTGAATAATTTTTTCCGTGTTTTGAAAAGATCAAAGCTCCGTTTACGGAGCTTTTTTTGTGGGTTTTTGAAATTATTTATTAGTATTTAAATGGATTTAGGTGTGCACAATGCAAGACCTGACCCCAATAACTCTCAGAGTGAAACCATTTTATCTTCACTAATTTCTTCTGGTGAATTACTAAGTATTGGTAATAGATGGCTCCGACTGGCACCCCGAAATACGATTGTTGATCCGTGTTCACTTAACAGGCTCCCCAACACTATTCCTAACTTTTCTTGCTGTGTATCTTCCAACGGTTCAAGGAAAGTTGAACTCTGAATTGTCTTAGAGTTCTGGAAATTGGATTCCAATAGAAATTTTTCTAATTCACTCATTATTGTACTCTGAACAAAGACACTTAACGCTAAGCTAAACGGTAAATTGCTGCTGGCTATACTGCACGAAGCGCCAGCCAGCCGCAATTTATCCGATTGAGGGCCTTGTTATATTTTTTTAGCACTAAAGGTAATAGGTACTTCGTTGATGAACCAATTAACAATACTATCTACTTCCATGAACACTTTGCTTTTATAAGTATCTTTTATTGTTACCGTTCCGGCATTACGATCAACATCTGCGTAATTATCTGACAGGTCAAAGCTCCTAATGAAGGGCTGCATAGTAATTCCGTCTTGTATTGCTGGGAATATTATTTTCATGGTGTGCAGATCTACTGCAAACATTTCAACTGCGACGTGACCAGAGAGTCCATCCTCAAAAGATTGAACGCCGATACCTTTATTGTACAGAGGCGTTTCGCCGTGATAGTAGCGCGATGCAGGTTTTGCTATGATTATTACATCTAAATCATACCTATCTTTTACTTCAGTTAGTGCTGGAATGAATTTTTCATAAACGGAGCTAAAACCATAAGATATCGCGTCTCCAGCCCCTAAGTCAGCTTCAAGACTTGCTACTATAGGCGCATCTATCAACCATTTCTTCTTTGCTGCTTTAACTAAGCTAGCTTCAACCTTTTCTTTTAACCCCCAACTTACATCAACAACAATATCTTTCTGTTGGCCTGAACGAGCTGTGGTTTCATCCCAGATATTATTATTTGTTTTATCTGTCACACTAGAGTAAATACCAATGCGAGCTTCACTTGTTAGATTTATAGGTCTTTTTGAAGCACAACCTGAAATAAGAACAATTACACTCAGAAGTAGTACTTTTGTAAGATTTTTCACCGAAGTTCCCTTAAAAATATAACGCTTGCCGTAAACGGCACAAAATAGTTGGCTATAATTTGCGACGAAGGAGCACAAGCCAACTGTTTTGTGTCCAAGGTTTAACGGCCTTGTTATGAGTAAATAGAACTCCACTCTATAATTGAGTCCCATTCTACTTCTGACTCGACTACTTTACCTTTTGCGTGGTAATTCTTACTGTAAGAAAAGATATTATTGTTTAGCTTGAAACTACTAACGAAACCTTTTTCTACAACCTGTAAACGAGAAACCAATTTATTTTCTAAATCAAAGATCGCAACTCTAGTTATTGGACCCTTTTTATAGTCAGTTGTCAGCCACTCTTCAATAGCTAAATAACTGCCATTTAATAATTCACTACGAGAGAAGCCATAAAAGAAGTTAGGAACTTTTATTCCTTCAATCTCTAATGAGTAATATGCTGGACCAAACCTAATTTCATTCTCATAGTTCAATTGATACTGCATACTCGAATTTACTCATAACAGTTTATTAAGAGGCAAGTTGCCTCTTTTTCTACCGCAACATCGCCTGTTTGCATTCTAGAGCAATTTATAACACTAATGATTAGTTGTTACTAGTCAGATAGTTATTTGAAAATTAACATTTTATAAGTTGCGGAAAACAGGCAAATTGCCTGTTAATATTATTAAGGGGGAAGTAATCATTAATAAATGAAATAGGCATAATTTTTACTTCTAACGACTAAGAGTTTGATATGTGCATTGAGTAATTTATTCAATTACCGTTGTTCGCTCATTGCGACCTTGAAGGCTGTTGCTGAAATTCCTTTCCGCTTTTATCAAACCCGAAAATCAAGTTTGAATTGATAATGCGAGACAGGGAGCGAAGCGGTCGAGCAAGCCATGCCTAGGCATGGATGCCGATTCATGGCGTTTATCATAAAATTCAAAGTTGTTTTGAGGATTAAGTTTGATAGTGCGGTCGCCTTTCTTTTGGTTACTTTATCTTTGGCGAAGCAAAGAAAAGTAACATAGAGCCCATGGATGGGCTTTATGATAAACAGGAAGTTGTAATTATCTTCTCTATTACCCAAATTCGCTCTTATCAGCTGATAGCAAATTCTCGAATTAACGTTAATTGCAGTTAACGTAAACCATTTTGGTCATAACCCATTAGATCAGTTCTTGCATTGTGCAAAGCAAAGTGACTGATACTAGCTTTTAAGTTAAAAACTTTAAATATAAAAATCGAAAAGTAGCTTTTTTTAACGCTGTATTATTTATTGTTATTTCTAAAACTCTTGTTTTTGGGTGATTTAATCACTTTATACCGCATTTATTCAGTTACTG
>JAUIHB010000379.1 GCA_030432465.1 Gammaproteobacteria bacterium | reverse complement strand
ACTGACGAAGGTAGTATTAGTGTCGATTTAATTAGTCAGAAAAAATCAATTGTTGTTTTAGTAAAAGATACTGGAATTGGTATTAATGAAGCCCACGTTGCGACAATTTTTGAGCCATTTAAACAATTGGAACATAAAAATAAAACTCGAGAAGGCGCAGGGTTAGGGCTTTCAATTTGTAAGCAACTTATTGAGTTACATCAGGGAAGGTTGTGGATAGACTCTAAACTTGGCAAGGGCTCTGTTTTTTCTTTTGAACTGCCAAAAAGTTAAACTTATCAAAAGTACGGAATATTCGTTTTATCTTAACTTATATCACGACTAATAATGAGGTGGCGGCGTTTCTAGATTAGCATCGAGCACGTTAGGTTGCTGGATATCTTCTACTTGAGCATGCAGTGCTTCTAGCATTTTAGTTAGTCGCCGAATATCATTCTGCTGAGAAATAATCGCTTGATTCAATTTTTCAATGAGATCATCCTGAAACATCAATCTTGTTTCAAGTTCTTCTATTTTGTTCGGTAAATCATTATTTGAGTTCATGACTTAAATTTTATTCCGTAAAAATATTTTAATTATTAGTGAGTAAAGCTTGAATATCTTTTTCTATCGATTCTGGTTTATCATTTGGAGCATATCGTTTAATGACTTTTCCTTGATTATCGACTAAAAATTTAGTGAAATTCCATTTAATGCTTTTTGAGCCCAAGATACCTGTAGCTTCATTTTTCAGGTAATCGTAAAGTGGTTCACTATTTTCACCATTTACCTCAACTTTACTAAACATTGGAAAGCTAACTTTGAAGTTTAGGTCGCAAAACTTAGCAATCTCTTTCTCGTCGCCGGGTTCTTGTTTACCAAACTGATTACAGGGAAAGCCGAGAACAGCTAAACCACTATCTTTATACTTTTGATGAAGTGCTTCAAGTCCTTCGTATTGTGGAGTAAAACCGCACTTACTGGCAGTATTTACAATTAGTAACGTTTTTCCTCTGAATTGCTCCAAGGGGAGAAGTTTGCCTTGAATGTCTTTAATTTCAAATTGGTAAATAGTTTGTGACATGCTGAACTCTCTAATCGCCGTGGATTTGACTGATGTGTATATTACACTTTATCGGATAGTTTGGTAAGCTCTCCGCAATTAATCCATTCGGTTGCGATTAACTAGTGTCTTTGTGACCAAAATAATAGGCTGTAATAATGAAATTATCTTCTTTTGTTTTTAAAAGTATAGGCTGTCTGGCTTTGGGAAGCTGTCTTCTTTTGTGTGGCGTGACTCAAGCGTACGATAATCCAAAGCCAAATAAAACAAGTGAATCGAATGTTGATGAATTGAAGGTTGTTGCAAACCTGAGAGATAAAGCCCTACAAAGTGATTTGCCGTTCAATATTTTAGAATCTCTGACAACCGAAGTTGGTGCTAGAATGGCTGGCACGCCACAGGACGCATTAGCTGTTAAGTGGGGAGTTGAAAAGTTTAAAGCACTTGGGTTTGATAAAGTCTGGACTGAACCTGTTGAGTTTCCAACTTGGATAAGAGCTGAAGAATCTGCGCAGATTATTGCACCATTCAAACATGAGCTAAAAATTTCTGCACTAGGTATGAGTGTTTCTACGCCTAAAGAGGGGATTGAAGCAGAAGTTATTCATTTCAAATCGATTGAAGACTTGATCCGTTCTCCAGAAAATTCAGCCAAAGGTAAAATCGTTTTTATTAGCCGAAAAATGGAACGTTTTAGAGATGGTAAAGGCTATGGTCCTGCGGTAAGGGGCCGTAAAGATGGTGCGGTTGAGGCAGCCAAAAAAGGTGCTTTAGCTGTAGTTATTCGCTCTATTGGAACGGATACTCACCGTTTACCGCATACCGGTTTAATGCAATATCAAGATGATGTGAATAAAATACCAGCTGCTGCTTTATCTAATCCAGATGCAGATCAGTTAGTTCGTGTTTTTCAGCGTCAATTGCCTGTAATGATGAAACTTCAAATTAATTCTGGTCCAGGACCTGTTTATACTTCACAAAATGTTATCGGTGAAATGACAGGAAGTGTCTATCCTGATGAGAAAGTTATTATTGGTGGGCATTTAGATTCATGGGATTTGGGCACTGGAGCTGTTGATGATGGCGCTGGTGTTGCTATTACTATGGCGGCAGCAAAAATCATTGGTGATAGTCCGTATCGGCCTAAGCGGACGGTAAGAGTGGTTTTATGGGCAAACGAAGAGCAGGGGTTATTGGGTGCTGTCGCTTATGCTAAAAAGCATCAGAATGATTTAAAAAATCATGTCACTGGGGCTGAATCTGATTTTGGTGCTGGTAAAATCTATGCTTTTGCTTCAAATGTTGCGCCAGACAATTTACCGACTGTTGAAAAAATGGCAAAGCTAATGGCACCATTAGGAATTGAGTATTTAAATAACCAAGCGGGTCCAGGGCCTGACTTAATTCCCATGTACCATTTAGGTATGTCTGTATTTAGTCTGCGTCAGGACGGCACGGATTATTTTGATTTGCATCACACGGGTGATGATACATTGGATAAAGTAAAGCCTGAAAATTTAGCACAGAATACTGCTGCATATGTTGTTTTTGCGTATATTGCAGCAAACAGTGAGCAAAAAATTAGCCGACAACACGATAAACCAACTGAATAAAATAAACCAACTGAATAAAGTGAGAACTTGCATGAATAATGAATTCA
>JAUIHB010000065.1 GCA_030432465.1 Gammaproteobacteria bacterium | reverse complement strand
TACTTAAAAAAACAGAAACGAAGCTAAAGCGGGCCCAAAAGGAGTTGAATAGTTTGCGTGCTTTACCCATTAAGGATGAATATTAATAAGGGATTTCTACCAATTCGTATGTATGAATTATTTATCATAGTTGTTATTTTATTACCAATTGCGTGGACGCTAGGCTATTTTAACGGGCGTAAAGCTGCTAAAAGAAAAGTCTCAGATAATCAGGTTGGTTTTTCAAAAAAATATTTTGTTGGACTTAATTATCTGCTCAATGAAGAATCGGATAAAGCTATTGATACTTTTGTGAGTATGCTGGAAGTTGACTCCGAGACTGTTGAAACGCACTTAGCTTTAGGAAATTTATTTCGCCGTCGCGGCGAAGTTGATCGTGCTATCAGAATCCACCAAAACTTAATTGCTCGTCCATCATTGACCTCTGCACATCGTAAAATGTCTTTATTAGAGCTTGGTTATGACTATATGGCTGCTGGGTTGCTTGATCGTGCTGAAAATATCTTTCGTGAGTTAGTCAGAGAGCAAGCACATAAAACTGCAAGTCTGAAGCAACTGTTGCAGATTTATCAGCAAATGAAGGATTGGGAAAGCGCAATTCAAGTTGCTGAAAAGTTGCAAGTTGATGCTTCGGGTAGTTTAAAAACAGAGATAGCCCACTTTTACTGTGAAATGGCTGAGAATCGCCTTTATATTGAAAAGCAGCCGAAAGAAGCTCAACAATTTATAAAAAAAGCACTGAATGTAGATGCTTATTGTGCAAGAGCTACCTTGATTAGTGGGGATATTGAATACTCATTAGGCCGTTATAAACATGCGGTTAAGGCTTATCGAGAGTTAGTTAAACAAGATATTGAGCTGCTACCCGAAGCTATTGAAAAAATTAAATCTAGCTTTTATCAGCTTAACGATAAGAAAGGGCTAGCCGTGTTCTTACAAAATGCTATTGAGCAAGGAGCAGGGGTTTCGTGTATTTTAAGCTATGCGGAAGAAGTTCGTCATGTTAAAGGGGATCGAGCAGCAGGAGAATATATTGCTTATCAAATGTCTCAGCATCCTTCTGTAAAGGGATTGCTGAAGCTCATTGAGCTGCATTTAAAGCATGCAAGTGAAAGTGCACAACCAAGCTTGAAAATGTTGCAAGACGTTGTGTCTAAACTACTTGAAAATAAACCCATTTACCATTGTGGTCAGTGCGGTTTTGACTCGAAAACATTATTCTGGCAGTGCCCAGGTTGTAAATCATGGGGTAGTGTTAAACCAATACAGGGAATTGAAGGAGAATAAAACTTTGAAGAACTTGAGTAAGAAGACAGACTCAAAAATTATTGTTGCTTTAGATTTTGATGAGCTTAATCAGGCTAAAGTTTTAGTTGAACAATTAGATCCTAGTTTATGTAAATTAAAAGTAGGCAAAGAAATGTTTACTTTATTTGGTCCAGAATGGGTTAGGTTTTTAGTCGCTAGAGGGTTTGATGTTTTTTTAGATTTGAAGTTTCACGATATTCCTAATACTGTTGCTAAAGCCTGTAAAGCTGCTGCTGAACTCGGCGTATGGATGGTAAATGTGCATGCAGCAGGTGGAACTAAAATGATGGTTGCAGCAAGAGATGCTATTGAAAGTTATGGAGATAATAGGCCTTTACTCACTGCGGTTACTATTTTAACTAGTATGGATCAAGCTGAATTAGACCAAATTGGTTTTGCACGGAAAATTGATGCTCAGGTTAGGCATTTAGCACAATTGGCTGAAAGCGCTAATTTAGATGGTGTTGTATGCTCGGCACAAGAGGCGTCGGAGTTAAAAAAAGTCCTCGGTAGTGACTTTTGCCTGGTTACACCAGGAATTCGCCCTGAAGGAGTTAGTGCAGGAGATCAGTCTCGAATTATGACACCTAATAAAGCATTGCAAGCTGGTGCTAGTTACTTGGTTATTGGAAGACCTGTTACCCAAGCCAGTGATCCGCTAAAAGCTTTGTGCGAAATATCTGAAAGTATTGCCTGCAACTAGTCAGGCTTTTTAAATTGGGTTAAAGTCTAGTTTCAATTAATTATAGGAAACAATAAAATCAAGGAGCGAGAAAATGCAAAAATATATTTTATTAATTGGGTTGTCTTTAGTTACGTTAGTTGGGGGCTTTAACCTTTCGGCTAAAACAGAAGACATGCAGTCTAAGGCTACTCAGTCTGAAACAGTAAAGCAAAATGAACATTTAACAATTAATTTGAATACTGCGAAAGCGGAACAAATTGCAGAAGTTTTAACAGGGGTTGGGCTAAAAAAAGCCCAAGCAATAGTTAATTATAGAGATGCTCATGGTGACTTCAAAAAAGTAGAAGATGTTGCATTAGTAAAGGGAATTGGTATCGCAACTTTAGCTAAAAATCAGTCACGTATATTGCTTAAATAATCTTGTTTGAAGTAGTTAGATAAAAAGGCGATTTAAATCGCCTTTTTTAATGGCTCTTACTTTCTTTTTGTAAGAAAAAATAGCCAGTAATTTTTTTACCAAAATAATAAGCAATTCCCGAAATAGCACCAAATAAGTGCGCTTCTTCAATAACATTAGCATCAATTAATGAAGTGGTTGCTTCATTGATTTCCCAAAAAATTTCACTTATAAGCTTACCTGAAACCACTAAAATAATTAAGTAACTCATCCATCCTATTTTTTTCATACTGATTAAGGCATTTCCCATTAAATAGCCATGTAAAGTACCGGATAAACCGACATACCAGTAAAGATCTAAGAATAGATGAAGCAGTAAAACATTTGATAACAAGCAGGTAAGCATTAAAAAAGCTCTATTTTTAAGAGAAACAAATGGCTGAAATAGATAATCCATCAAAATTAGTCCAAGCATATTAAGTATCCAGTGATACCAGTTACTATGGCAAAGGTTAGCGGTTATGATTCGCCACCATTGGCCATCTGAAACTTCTTTATGCTGATATCTAAGAGCTTCCAGTAGTTCTGTTCCTGATAATTGAACAATAAAACTGCTGATTAATAAGACGAGAATTATGATATTTTCTTCGCAAAAGCGAAAAAAACTGAAATTTTGTTTGGACATGAGAAATAATTCGTTTTAAATTTTGTTAGTTGAATTTATCATAGAGCCTAATAAAGATGTATTATCTGTTATTTGCTTTAAATAAAGTGGTGTACTGCCACACTTACCGAATAAAACACTAATTATTAATAATTGCAAAGGAAAAGCATGAAATATCAACAAAAAATTATACTTCTTGTTTGGCTAGTTATGGGGAATTTACAGGCGCAAGCTGAATCTTATACTTCAAAGCTAGACTTTGTGCCTGAGTTTAACTTTTTTATGCAGGTTGGTGCTCAAACTGGCGGAGATGGTACAGAACCCTTACCGCTATATTATCGAGGAGATGGAGCATATTATACAGGCATACCTTATAGATTGGTTGGTAATTGGCGTGGAGTCAATGAAAGTTTACCTCAAACTTGGGAAGACGAGGTTGAAGCGGGGGGACTGTATAAATTCGCAATAGGTGTTGAAATCCCTATCCTAGATAATGTCTCAATTTTAACTTCTTTTGGTTATCAGTTTGATGAAGTTTTTGGTGATCTTACCGACGGTAGCGGTGGTAAAGGAAGTATCGTATATACCCGTAGAACTCTGGAGTTTATTCCTGCTTACTCAATAGGTCGCCATCGAATAGGGCTTGGAGGAGTTTTTCACTACCAGCCTAAGGCTTTTCATCGAGAGTATTCGTCAAATTTTAATCTAAAGACAACTTATCGTTTTAATGATGCGTTTGGAGCTGCATTACAATATGACTATAAAGTGACTGAGAATGCATCGTTAGGCGTTAAATTGACTAAAATTGCTTATGACTTTGATAATTTATCTACACGTTATGTAACTGCAAGTTCCGAAGATATTGTTGAAGCATCTTGTACTCAAAGCTGTGAAGATATTGTTAATGCGGATAGTATTGGAGTGCATCTAACTTATCAATTTTAAGTTGAGCTGTGCTAGGCCAAATAATCTATTTTTCTGTTTGTAGGAAGTAGGTTGTTTGGCTTTTTTATTGTAAGGATGAAAGTTGAATTGATGTAAATATGACTTAATTATTAGTGGTGTGATTAAACTAATGATTAAAAAGAGAGAGATTTATAAACAAAAAAACCGCTTTAAAAGCGGTTTTTTCTAATTTGGCTCCCCCTCCCCGACTTGAACGGGGGACCTGCGGATTAACAGTCCGTCGCTCTAACCAACTGAGCTAAGGGGGAATTGAGCTACTCTCCTTGAGAGCGAGCGCAATAATAAAGAAGATTGATTAGTTGGTCAACTACCAAATTTAAAAAAAATAAATTATTTTCATTAAAGTGTCTTTTTCGTATAAAAACTAAGCAATTCAAGCATTTTGCTGATCTTTTTGTCCAAAATCTATGCGTGTTTTATAAAGCAGTTTTTAAAAAGAGGAGTTTTCTTTTCTTTAAAATATGAATAAATCGAAAAATATGAAAAAAGTACGCTAAAATGCCGGAAAAGCTTGTCGTAACTTAAGCACTACTTATTTTATAAGCGGAAATTATGAGTCAAAAATTTGCACTAAAATCTCCTTTCAAACCCACTGGCGATCAACCTACAGCGATTGCTCGTTTGATTGATGGCTTAGAAAATGGCTTAAGCCACCAAACCTTGCTGGGAGTTACTGGTTCAGGAAAAACTTTTACTATCGCAAATGTTATACAACAGACAGGTAGACCTGCGATAGTTCTTGCGCCAAACAAAACGCTTGCAGCGCAGCTTTATGGTGAAATGAAGTCTTTTTTTCCTGATAATGCGGTTGAGTACTTTGTATCTTATTATGATTATTATCAACCAGAAGCTTATGTGCCAAGTAGTGATACGTTTATTGAGAAAGATGCGTCTATTAACGATCATATCGAGCAAATGCGGTTATCTGCTACACGGGCCTTGCTTGAAAGACGGGATTGTATAATCGTTGCTTCTGTATCTGCTATTTATGGTTTAGGTGATCCAAAACAGTTTCATAGTATGGTCATGCATTTAAAACCTGGCGATGAAATTAGCCAAAGAGAAATATTACGAAGACTAGCTGAGTTACAATTTACGCGCAATGATACTGATTTACAGAGAGCTAATTATCGGGTCAGGGGAGATGTGATTGATATTTTTCCTGCAGAGTCTGACCGTTATGCAATTCGAATAGAGTTATTTGATGATGAAGTTGATACCTTAAGCAGCTTTGATCCTCTGACAGGCGAAGTAATTCAAAAATTATCTAGGGTGACTATTTACCCTAAAAGTCATTATGTGACAGCCCGTCAAACAATGCTGGATGCCATTGAAGAAATAAAAGTTGAGTTTGCGGAGCGAATTGAGCAATTAAGGAGCGCTAACAAATTAGTTGAGTTACAGCGGTTAGAACAACGTATTAAATTCGACTTAGAAATGATGCAAGAACTAGGTTACTGTTCAGGTATTGAGAATTACTCTCGTTACCTTTCTCGCCGAAAGTCAGGAGAACATCCACCAACCTTATTTGATTATTTACCTGATGATGCTTTGCTTATTATTGATGAGTCCCATGTTATGGTGTCACAAATTGGCGCGATGTATAAAGGAGATAGGTCACGTAAAGAAACTCTGGTTGAGTATGGTTTTCGTTTACCGTCAGCATTAGATAATCGTCCGCTTAAGTTTGCTGAGTTTGATAAATTAGCACCACAAACTATTTTTGTTTCAGCGACGCCTGCTGATTATGAAAAACAGCACTCGGGTGATATTGTTGAGCAGGTTGTCAGACCTACTGGTCTTATTGATCCGGAAATAGAAATACGTCCGGTGTCTACTCAAGTTGATGATCTTTTATCTGAAATTAAATTAAGAGCGGAAGTTAATGAAAGAGTACTTGTCACTACTTTGACCAAACGGATGGCTGAGGATTTAACAGAATACTTATCAGAGCATGGTGCTAGAGTGAGATACTTACATTCAGATATTGATACTGTTGAGCGTATGGAAATTATTCAAGATTTACGCAAAGGTGTTTTTGATGTACTTGTTGGAATTAACCTGCTTCGAGAAGGTTTGGATATGCCAGAAGTGTCCTTAGTTGCTATTTTAGATGCGGACAAAGAAGGTTTCTTGCGTTCTGAGCGTTCATTAATACAGACTATTGGTCGTGCAGCACGTAATTTAAAAGGGAAGGCGATTTTGTATGCGGATAGAATTACTGGATCCATGCAAAGAGCTATTAGTGAAACTGAACGACGTCGAAAAATTCAACATGAATATAATGTGACACATGGCATTACTCCTAAAGGGGTTCAAAAAGCTATAGCCGATGTGATGCAGACCGGTAGTACTAATCACGAACAAGGAAAATCACGACGTAAAAAAGTAGCAGAAAAAGCCGCACAGTATATTGCTAAGTCACCTAAAGAAGTAGCCAAAGCGATTAATACGCTTGAAAAACAAATGATGCAAGCCGCTAAAAACTTAGAGTTTGAAAAAGCGGCTGATTATCGTGATCAGATTGCCCAGATGCGTGATGGCTTATTTAAAAGTGATATTTAGTTGTAATTTATTGGTTTTGCGCTTTCTCATTAAATAAAAACTCAAGACTTTCTGCTGCATGTCTGGCATGAGGGATCACTATTGAACCTCCTACTAGCATGGCTACACCAATAGCTTCGTCAATCTGATCTTTTGTAAATCCCATTTTGACAGTGGTTTCTAAATGGTAGTCAATGCAGTCATTACAGCGTAAAACCATACTAGCTGTCAGTGCAAGCAGCTCTTTTGTTTCACCAGAAAGAGCACCGTCTTTATAAGCTTGTTTATCTAATGAAATAAAGCGTTTGCTGAGTAGATTTTCTGTATCCAAGAGCTTTTCATTGCCTGAGAGACGTTTTTTTCTAAATTCTTGAAATGGATGAGTCATATTTTTCCCTCATAATTTTTGTTTGATGATAACTAAGAACGCAGAAAATTAAAATGTATTTCCTCACAAGCTCGCTATTCTGTTGATTTAAGACAATTAGTATCAAATCAAAGAGAGTTTGTTTTGACGCAACCCTCATGCAAGGATAAAATGCGGAGTGGGCATAATTTAAACAAAAGATTCAAAAAGCTATGTGGATTACCCCTAATTTATTTTTTCAAATAACAAAAAATGACAAGAGTAGTTAATGGAAGCACATATTAGTCAAATTATTCAGGAAAAAGAATTTTTTCTCCAACCAGAAAACTGGAGGAGATGGAAATCTTCGCATGGACAAGATTCAATTATTATTGAAAATGCGGAGTTTAAAGATTTTGATTTTAGCTATATTGATTTTTCAAATGTAAAATTTATTGGGTGCTACTTTGAGAGTTGTACTTTTAAATGGACTAACCTTATTTCAACCAACTTGAGTCATTCGAGTTTTCTCTTATGTGACTTTTCTGGCTCAAAGCTGATTGCAAGTAATTTGTCACATGCAGAGTTTCGTAAGTGTAATTTTGAAAATGTTAATTTGTTGACTGCTATTTTAAATGATACAGCGATTATTAACTCTGACTTAACTAGTTTTGACCTACAAAGCTTCAATTTGATTGGCATTACTTTAGATTTATGTGATTTACGAAAACAAAACCTTTCTGGTAAAAATTTAACCAATGCAAGTTTAAAGCGAGTAGATTTGCGTGGTGCTAATTTAGAAAAAACCTTATTTAATGGCGCTAATTTAGCAGATAGCTTATTTGAAGATGCCACAATTAGAGGGACGCAATTTAAACAAAGTAATTTGACAGGGATTGACTTTAGTTGTCAGGATTTATCGAGAGTTAATTTTGAGTGTGCAATCATGCGTGGTTGCGACTTCAGGGATGCTGATTTATCTGGAGCAAGGATGGCCAATGCTGATATTACTAATAGTAGTTTATTTAATGCTGAAACTATCGGTTGGGATATTCGTGATATTAAATGTGAGTTTGCTTATTGGGACAGAGATAGTACGGTCAAAACTGAATATAAGATTCACGAATTTGAGCGAATCTATGCTGAGTCGTTAATTATTGAATTAAAGTATGATTTTAGGCTGACCGCTAATGAAATAGCAACACTACCTATTTTGATTGATCATTTACAAGCTTGTCACTGGGGAGTCGCATTACGTTTAAAATCAGTGAGAGATATTGCTGGTGGAGCGCTTGTACAACTGGTTGTAGATGAAGCAGGAAATTATTCTTTAAATGATTTGGAAATTTCACTCAAAGAAGAGGCTAGTCGGATACAAAAAGCCCAGTTGGCATTAAGAGCTGACAGAAAAATGCAAAAGCGATTTAAAGAAGCTGTTGCAGGAATTAAAGACCAGTTTTGGCCTCGTTTGTTAGAATTAGCAGCAGAACATGAAATCGATCAAGTTAGAAATTTTTGTGTACTATTTATCGATTTAAAAGGCTTTACTCAGTGGAGTGAAGGCGTCGTGTCAGAAAAGCTTTCATTGTTTAGAGGTTTATTAAAGCCCATTTTAGAAAAGTGGAAAGCTAGTTATCCAAATATGGAAGGTGATTCATTACGCGCAACCTTTAGAAGTGCCCGAGCGGCATCTGAATGTGCATGTATGATTCGAGATGTATTAATGGCCGCTGACTTCGAATTAAGAATTGGTATTGATTTAGGTCAAGTTTCTATTGTGCACAATGAAGTAACTGAGCAGTCAGATTTGGAAGGAAACGCTGTGAGTATGGCGGCAAGATTGGAATCGATGGCTCAGGCTGGTGAGATTATTGTTTCTGAAAAAGTGAAACATTATGCAGAGCAGGAAACACATGATTTTGAATTTACTCCAAGAAAGTGCCAACTTACTAAAGCTATTGGTAACAGGAAGGCAGGCGATTGGATGAATATTTATCATTTAACGAGGAAAGTTGAGTGAATAAGTGGTTAGTATTAGAGAATAAGAAAAAATTTAAGGTTGGATTTCTGCTGCTTGCTTTAAGCATTCAAAACTGTCTGATTGCCCAAGAATTACCCGATCATGACATAGTTTTGTTTGATTTGGTACAAACTAAACAAGGCTTAGAAGTTACTCAGCCGAAAATAGTTGCAGGGACTATAGGATATGATAACCAGCGGCATTTTTCTGCGGATGGTAACTCGATTTATTTTACTCGAATGATAGGTGAAAATACAGATATATGGCAATGGACTTCTGATAAGACCTATCAAATAACAAAAACAGAAACGAGTGAATATTCCCCGACTTTGATTCCATTTGAAAAAGGCAGTTTATCGATGATTCAGGTGGAAGCTGATGGTAAGCAAAAGCTCTGGAAATATACTCCAAAGCAATTAACACGAATTTTTGACAGTATCGAGCCGGTTGGTTATCACGCATGGAGTGGAAAAAATATAGGTATGTTTATTTTGGGAGAACCACATACTTTACAAGTGACCCAATATGGCGAAAACAAAGCAAAGGTTGTCGATCAAAATATAGGCCGTTGTTTACAGAAATATCCAAGTCAAGATGCTATATCTTATACAACTTTCAAGGAAGATCAGTCGCTATTAAAGTTATATAATTTTCAATCAGGTGAAATTACGACATTTTTTGAATTGCCAAATAATACACAGGATTATGTCTGGTTTTCAGATAAAAAAATTATTTCATCGGACGGCTCAAATTTAATGAGTCGCGACATTAATGCCAGTTCTTGGGAAAAAATCATAAATAGAACAGGGTTTAAACTACAGGAAATTACTCGGCTTGCAATTTCTTCAAAGCAAAACAAGCTTGCTGTGGTTTATACCAAGTGATTTCTAATTAGACGCAAATGCATATAAAAGATATTTAAGCTTATTTTATTTACATTATTGGATTTTAGAGTTTAAGTTATTTGAGAAATACACGAATTATCTCATTTTTAGTATTTAATCTCTGAGGTTTATTTGCTATTTTTCACCCCTTCTTTTCTACCTACTTCCACTTTTGAAGTCGTTCGGGATAACAATGCGGTTACAGTTAATAGACTTTATTAGTCGGAACTTAGTTATTTTTTTATTGCTACTTGGTTTCTGTTCTGCAGACGCCAAAAATCACCTTGGTCAACTTCCTAATATTAATGAGCAAATTGAAATTGACGGTGAGCTTAGTGAGTCTGCATGGTCGTCAGCAAAAGAAGTCAATTTGAACTTTGAAATTATGCCTGGGGAAAATACACCTTCTCCAGTAAAAACTGTCGCGTTAATTTTTGAGGATGGAGAACATCTTTTCGTGGCATTTAAAGCTGATGATGTGAAACCAGAATTAATTCGGGCCTACTTAACTGACAGGGATCACATTGAGGATACCGATAGTGTCGGCATAAAATTAGATACATTTAATGATTCGCGAAGAGCTTTTCTATTTCAGGTCAACCCATTAGGTATTCAGTCAGATAGTATTATCGATGAGCAGCTTGAAACAACTGATGATTCTTGGGACGCTATTTGGTATAGCGCAGGCCAAATAACAGAATCTGGCTTTATTGTTGAAATTAAAATTCCTTTAAACGCTCTTCGGTTTGAAAGTAATGAAAGCCTAAAAACATGGGGGATTGAGTTTATTCGAAATTGGCCTCGTGAAGTTTTACATGAAATACCAAGCTCACAACATAATAGACAATTAGGCTGTCGCTTGTGTCAGTTGGCAACAGTGCAAGGATTTTCTGATGTTGAAGCACCTAAAAACTTAACACTGATACCTTCACTTACGGTTGGCCGAACTGATCAAAGAACCCTTAATAATGAACAGGGTTGGAGCAATGGAGATTTGGACACGCGCACAAGTTTGGATTTGCGCTGGGGAGTTAGTGAAAATACTTTTGTTAATGCGACAATTAATCCAGATTTTTCGCAAATTGAAGCTGATAGTGTTCAGTTAGATGTTAATAGTTTGAGTAGTTTGTTTCTTGCTGAGAAAAGGCCTTTCTTTCAAGATGGTGCTGACTACTTTTCAAGTTGGAATCGACTTATTTACACTCGGGTTTTTGAGGAACCCGAGTATGGAATTAAAGTCACAGGCAAACAAGGTGGACATAGCTATGGTTTGGTGAGCATCGAAGATAAACATACTTCAGTGTTATTACCCTATGAGTATGGAACTAATTATATTCGTTTAGATGATCAGCCAAGTAAGAACCATATTTTTCGTTACAAGTATGATTTAGGAAAAAGCGGAAACATTGGTACAACAATGAGCTATCGTGAGGCTGATGATTATCATAATAAAATGATTTCTGTTGATGGTAAATATTGGATAAATAAAACAGATTACTTCAAATTTCAATTGATGGATTCAGATAGTCATTACCCTGACGCAATTACTGATGATAAAGCTCTTGGTCAAGCAGAAGATATTTCTGGTAGCGCTTATTCATTAAATTATACCCATGATGATCGCAACTGGAATTGGTATGCTACCTATCATCACTTTGGAGAAGACTTTAGAGCAGATACAGGCTTTATATCTTACACAAACTGGAAGAGGGCTGCTCTAGGCGGGGGGCGAACTTGGTACGCCAATCAAACTGGTAGTTGGTGGAAATCCGTTATTATTAATTCTGCTTGGATTAACTCTCGTGAAATGGATGAGACAGAAATAGATAAAGGAGTTTATTTAAATTTTGAAATAAATGCTATTTATGAGTCGGCATTCGGTCTGGACTTGCAATATAAAGATCAAACTTACATTGATCCCTCGATTATGACTTCGCAAACGGAATTTGATGTGGACTCTCAGACATTATGGGGACATTTTAAACCCATTTCAGAGGTTGGTATTGAAGCTGAGTATACATGGGGGAATGCGATTGATTATTTTGATGGGCGACCGGGAAAAATAGGTTCTGCTTATTTAGCGATAGATTTTCAGCTGACTAATCAACTCAATACGGAAATCGAATATATTGACGAACAACTTGATGTGTATGATGAGTTGTTATATAGCGCTAAACTAACGAATTTTAAATTGGCTTTTCAAATTGACAGTGAAAGTTTTATTAAATTGACCGCTCAAGCTCAGGACATCAGCTTTCCCAGTTTTGATGTAAAAAATCGTCGTTTGGCATCTCAATTGATTTATTCGTATAAACTCAACCCATTTACTTTATTTTACGCAGGCTATTCCGATCGTTTTCGCACAAAAATTAACACGGGTAATTTTATTAAGACAGATCGCACAATATTTTTAAAGTTTTCTTATGCCTGGCAGATATAATGTAGGGTGTTTGCCTTCTGTTGTTATGTAAAAGTTGCTATGATCTGCATTATTGAGATTATTTGCTATCCTTAGTAAGTAATTGATGAACTTAACAAAATAACTTTGTCATAAATCGTACTAAATGTAACGAGATTGAAAATAGGAACGTTAGCTGAATGAATTTTTTGATAAAAAAATATACAGCATTGGCCGTTTTATCGGCTCTTTCGATGCCTGTATTAGCAGATGATTTTTTTCTTGGGGCACCTGCTGAATCTGATAGAGAAATTGAAAATTGTGATGAGTTACCTGAGGGTTGTGTGGCTGAATGGGAAAGTAGTGTTGAGTTTGGTTATGTTGCTGTTTCTGGCAATCAGGACACCACATCACTCAATGGGCGTTTTTCATTAGGCTATGAATTAGAAAAGTGGCGCCATGAAGGTTTTATTTCAACAATCACTAGTTCTTCTAAATTTGAAGATGCTGCTGGAGTTGTGACTGAAAACAATTCAGAAAAATATACGGCACAAGCGAAATCGCTCTATAAGTTTAATAATAGAGCTTATGGTTTTGGTGTGTTTGAATATGATGAAACAAAAGATTCTGGGTATGAATATCAATACTCGGTAGCATTTGGTGCTGGATATAAGTTTATTAAAACAAAGCGACATATGCTGGATGGCGAGTTAGGTTTTGGTATACGAGAAAGCGAAACTGAGCCTACACTCACAGTACCATCGGTAACGAATAGCGAATCAATCACCCGAATAGCAGGTAAATATGCATGGAAAATCAGTGATAACTCATCGTTTGAACAGAAAATATCAAGTGAAATTGGTGAAGATAATACAATATCCAAGTCTTATACTGGTCTGTCAGCCAATGTTTTGGAAAATTTGGCATTAAAATTATCTTACACACTCAAGCATCAGACTGAAGTTCCATTAAATTTTGAAAAAACAGAAACAATCACCTCTTTTACAGTGGTGTACACTTTTTAAATTGGTTTCTCGTTATTGATATTCTGAGTGTTAATATAAGTACACAAAAGGCGGTTTATGCCGCCTTTGTTATTTCTAGTAAAAAGATATTACTATTAACTATCAGTCCGTTTCATAATAACTCAATAGAGATTGAGTTATTTCTCTAAGCTTTTCCGTGTAACTCTTTTTTCCACTAAGTTTATGCTTTTTTATAATTTTTTCCTTAGAGTGCTGAAAAATAACTGCATCAATAAGTAATAACAGACGATCTGTAGCGATGAATTGCTTATTTTCTTGATTATTTAGCTCACTGATATGGTGAGTAGATAAATAGTGCTTGAGAAGTTTGTTAAGTTGCCAATCTATCATAGAAACTCCTCTTGAGCCTTGGGTAAACCGTTTAAGCTCTGCTATTTCGGATGTTTCTGGAGACGGGAAATTAAAATTTCTTTGGGAAGTTAGTAAAAGCAATAAGCAAGAGCTTGGCAATGTTTTTAGCTCGCCTGATAACTTATATTCTAAAGCTTTACAAAAGTTGAGGTTAAGCTGATTAACTAGTTTTTTCGCTGGTTGTGAGTTGGCGAGTAATACTTCTGCAGTAATTGCTCCACTTGACGAATCTTTTGCAGAGCCAAACCGAGACAGCTGGTAACCAGAATTGAGCCAAAAACTAAGTGTTGCATCATCATTTGCGAAACTTGCGCCAATAAGGTCGATATTTTTTTGTTGGCTAACATGATGTAGGTGCTTAAGCATTTGAGTACCTAAATTTTGCCGTTGAATATCAGGGTGAACTGCAATTCTCATGATCCGATAAAACTGTAATTTACCTGCTATTTCTGCACCTTGATGAGCAATGATTGATTGAGGCAACAAATTTCCTTTGAGGGGTTTTCTTCCACCTAGACATTGGGAGATTATAGTTTGAGATAAACTTCCTTCTTTTGCTATCAATGATACGCCGATTAACTCTTGATACTGAAATGCTGCAAATACAAAAATATTTGGATTAATGAGTATCTGCTCCAGATCAGCAGGGCGTGTCTGGTAATGAGCATTAATCAGTAGCGCAAAAATAGAGGCTAATAACTGATTATTATTTTGGAGCTTTTGCTTCGTTATTTCCTTAAATGTCACTTTATTATGGTCGATGATATTTTTGTTGAGTACAGGCAGTTCACAATCAAGTAATAGACTTTGATTGATACACTTTTCAAGTTTATCGTCATTTCGCCAGCGGATAGGTTGTTCTAAATGTGCAAACTTGGTTTGAGGATAGCGTTTAACTAAAGTTTGCTGGAACCTTACTTCAAAACCCTTGCCATTGCCTTCGTAGCCATAATTCGTTGTTGCAAAAACCAGACGGTTATAATTGCAAGAAAGTTGTTCAAGTAGCGTGACAGGTATTGCAGCTGCTTCATCAACTAAAATCAGGTCTGCAACCGGTTTTTGCTGTAATAATGTATCAACGGGCAAATATCGCAGTTGGGAGCCGTTACTGAAGTCGCCATTGATGTCGCTTTTAGATTTTGGCGAAAAATGTTTGTAAAACGAGTCTAAATTAGATTTTAGTGGGGCAGTGACTATCAGTTTTATTGGACCAGAGTCGATCAATGCACTCGCAGCAATACCTAGTGCTGCAGATTTTCCTCGTCCTCTATTGGCACTTAGTACTAGGGGTCTTTTG
>JAUIHB010000064.1 GCA_030432465.1 Gammaproteobacteria bacterium | reverse complement strand
CTCAGTATTTTTGATCAATCGTTTGAGAGAAGTATATCGTTGATCGAATTGAGCCAGATTATATGGTATATCAAATACCATGAATTTGACTTTTTTCCAGCGTTTCTCATCAGGCTCTTTTTGTCGTATTAAACCAGATAATGCTTCAAATTTACCGCGTCCAATCCAGAGTTCTCCATCGAGTGCTTCGCTCGGAAAGTTGGCAGTAAACCACTCAGGGCTATTAATAATATGCCCGCCTCGGGTTATAAGTGATTTTCCATCCCAAAATGCCCTCACACCGTCAAGTTTTTCACTGACTAAAAAACGTTCGATCTGTGTCGAAGGTTGAAAGCTCATTGCTAATAAGAGTGGAGGTTTTGCCTGTTTTGCGGGAGGAGGGAACGCACTAATGTTAGCCCAACAGAGAGGCAACAAATAGCAGGAAAGACCGAAAGATAGTTTATTTTTTAACATTATTTTTTCCTTTTCATCCATGAGATTATCCAGTCTGCTACAATTTTGGCTGTTTGACTAGGCGTGATCTGCGCCTTTGGGTGTCAGTTATTTCTCAAGAGTAGTCAAAACAAAGCGCTTGGAAATAATAAACACAAAAAATAGAGCGATTTATTACTTCTCAAACTGTTTATCAAAGCCTAATACAGTTATCATTCAGGCAAGACTTTTGTGAATAATATGAACAGGGAGCACAAAAGCAGGGAATAACAGTGTCAGGAACAACAAGAGTAAGATATGTCCATATTATCAACGCTAACAACACTCAGTATCGGATTTTCCATTGTAATAGCGATCCTACTATTGGTTTGCTATGTATTTTTTCTAAAAAGTAATAATAAATCAGCTGGGGCCATTATTTCCAGTGTGTGTATATTGGCCTGTTTAGTGGCACTGCAATTACAGCATTTGAGTTTTATTCAGGATAAAACAGATCCTCTGAATACGCATTATTATCGAGTCTTGCTATTTGGTGTTCCACTGACTTTTTACTTCTTTAGCCGCTTTGTGTTGTTCCCCAAGTACCGGTTTCAATTAGTAAGTCTGGTGCATTTTTTTCCACTAATCAGTGTGATATTTGTAGGGCAGGCGATTGCTGTGCCTATCGCTTTTGCTATTGGGGCTGCTTATTGCTTCTGGCTGTCTTACGTGATTTATGGACTCAAAGACTATCGTAAACGATTTGAAATTGAGTTTTTCTTTTTTATCTTTTTCTCTATTCTTGCAGTATGTATTTTCGTTTTGGGAGTATTAGCCTCATTGATTGACAATGCTTATTTCTATCATTTTTATGCAAATGGTATTGCTATTGGTTTTATTTTAGTAACTGCGGTGTTGATTATTTATCCAGATCTACTGAATGAATTAACCGAAGCGGTCAAAATAGGATATACCTCATCCACACTGGTGAATGTTGACGTACAAGTACTTTTGAAAAAATTAGAAGAACTCATGCAAACAGCCAAAATCTATCAAAATGAAAACCTCAACCTTTCTATGCTGGCTGAAGCCATGTCGCTAACAAGCCATCAAATGTCAGAGTTGATTAACTCTCAGTACAATATGAGTTTTTCAAAATATATTCGAGCAATGCGAATAGAGGAAGCTAAAGTCTTATTGCTCAATGAGCCAGACTCATCAATTTTGTCCATTAGTATGGAAACGGGTTTTAAATCACAATCAAATTTTTATGCAGCCTTTAAAGAGCTGACAGGAATTGCGCCGGGGAGTTACAGAAACACCAATAAATAAGTGAATTTTATCCTGAATTATCATTCTGGAATAATATAACCTATTGTTTTTATTGAACTAAAAAAATATTGATTCAATTATTATCAATCAGGAATTTTTATCATCATCAGCACGCTATTCTGCTTCATATCGAGTTTAACGGTACATCAAACAAAGCAGAAAATGATCAAAAGAGTGTCCTGATGATGAATAAAAATAAGCAAAATATCACCTTAAATATTGCCAGTCTTGAATCTATGTTGGCTAAAAAAACATTAGATTTAAAGCCCTCTAATACTGCTGATTATCCTTCTTTAGTGGGAAAAAAAGGTTGGCAAAGGCTTCACCCTGATATCAAAAAACGGTTTTCTACTGAAGCTTATAAAGCGGTTGTCTATCAAGGAATAATGAAAAAGGTTTGTGCGTCATTTGCAGGTAAATGTCTATCTCAGATTTGTCGCTTAATTGGGACACCATTAGCTCTTCATACAGGCCGCAATATACCAATGCAGGTGAGAGTTTATCAAGATTCTAAATTGGGCGGTATGACTTGGGATCGTCTTTACTACTTTCCTAAAAAAATGGTCAACCGGGTTAAGTCAACTAAGTGTATAAAAGCTGATGGTCAACTGGTTGAAATGGTCGGCTTTGGATTTGGAATGCAATTAAAAGTGTATGAAAAACAAACAGCCTTATGTTTTGAGAGCACTCAGTTCTTTTGGCAGCTTGGTCAAATGAGAATCAATTTGCCGGATTGCTTATCTCCGGGTAAAACCTTGGTTTGTCAAAAAGCCCTGAAAAATGAAAAATTTGAATTTAGTTTATCTGTAACTCATTGCTGGCTAGGTAAGTTATTTGAGCAGGTTGGTATTTTTGAAAAAGTTTAAGTAATTTATTGGTTGGCAAGCATACTGCAAAACGGACGATTGAAAATACCAGCACAGAATGGCGATATTAATGGTTGATTACTTTGTAATCAAAGTGGTAATCTTAACTAATAACTAGAGAAGATAAGTAAGTATCTATCAGTAACTTTAGTTCGTCTCGATTGATCCTGATGTTCATGATATCTCCCTACTGTTATGTTGCCTGCAAGTTATATCTTTTGTTACTTTTGCCAACTAAAGGCTATTTTTTTTATTTTATTATAAAGTGAAGAGATAAGAAAAAACGCTCAATAAACTTCGTAAAAAATCATCTCAAAAAAACGTTAAGAAGTTCCAAAAAATCAAAAGTATTTTTTGACTTTTTTTTAAAAGTGACTATCTTTCACATTCGAAAATAATCAGGTCATTTGTGTTAGACAATTCAAGTAAAAGCTTTAAGTGTCAGTCGATTGTTTAGAAGTTCACAAATATTTTATTCTTATACAACAAGGTATTTTATGATGCGAATAAAAGTTTATATTGGAATTTTGTTAATGGGGCTTTTGGGTTTTTCAACGTTGATGTCTATTCCCGATATATTATCTATTTTTAGATTGAATGATAGCGAAGAAGTGCTATCGCTTATTGTTGAACATGTTATTGTTAATGCTATAGGGATCTATGTGGGCTTCTTTTTATATAAAACAGGAATGATTGATTTTGAGTCAACTAAAAAAATTCCCGGTCAATCGTATAAGGATATTGTCGGTTAATTGAAACTAAACGAACATAATTGGCTAAATTAAAAATAGGAGCAAGCTACAAATCTCGCCAACTAAAAAAGGTTTTATGGGAGAAATTAACTCATAGCAGCTTGGTTATTGATTACTTGAAAATTTAAATGATACTTCAAGGTGAGCTGCTATGTTGGCAGAACAAAAGTACAAATAAAGTTTTAATGTTAGAGCATAACTACACTTGAACTCTCTATATGTAATGATAAGCAATAAGTGACGAAAGCGAGAAAAAAACCAAAATAATAAACCAGTAAAAATAACTTGATAGCTATCTAAGTCAGGTTTTCTCGCGTAATCCATTTTATGATAGGGGTGATTAATATGTCTACAATGACTTCCATAAATATATTGGTAACAAATCTTATTTTCAATCTCATTCTATTTTTTTAGAGAAATTTTTGCTAAGCATATTTAAAAAATATTTTAAATATCACGATGTTAGTGTTAGTTTTCCTTCGATTAAAAATGATATGAGCATATAAAGGATTCATCCCGCAGTGTTTAATTCAGAGTATAAAGTTATTATTCGAACGAACATGATTTCTAAACCGCCCCAAGATGTCCAGAGAACCGTGTGAAAAATTACCCGAACTTACTAATAATTCGAGAAATACAAGTTCTTTTTGTATATCAAAAAATTTATCGGTAAGTCTGAAATAATAATTATTTATGGATTTGACTCGATTTGTTTTCGCGACCAAGTAACAATATATCTAGGCTATCTCAAATTGAAATTAAATGTTGCATATATAATGTATTACTATATAAAAAGGTAATGTAATTCTTATAAGTTTCATATATATTAATCTCGAGTCATGGAGTTCGCCGTGTTCATCTATTATTTATGGAGAAATAAATGGAGATTAAAAAAGTATTATCACGAATAGTTGCAGTATCTGCTTTCGCTTTCGCACTTCTACATTCAATTTCAGCTTCTGCCGATATTACTTATCACGCTTATGTTAATGGGACTCATTATGTAAGCTGTACAGGTGGCTGTTCATTTTCAAATGGTGGCTGGGGTCGCACTACCGTATGTGATTCTGCTAATCTTTGTATGAATTATTTTGGTCAGGTTAAAGAAGGAGAATATGGAATTCCTGGCGATCCAGCTGGTAACGATTAAATATCATTTTAGATAAAAAAGGGAGGTATGAGATATACTTTCCTTTTTACGAGGTAGTTATGAAAAATTTATTAATCTTTATAGCTGTTATGCTTGTTTTAAACTTAATGTTCGCCATTTGGACATCAAAAGAGCCAAACGATTTGGTGTCAGCAGAGTCGAAAGAGTTTAACGAATATACATCGCTTGAAAATGAGCCACAAGTACAACAAAAAATTAATTCGGAAGTTTTGATTGAGCGAGTAGTAGTTCAGGATGAAAAGAAAGCTGATATTCAGCAAGATTCAGCAGAACGGTCGAACTCAATATATCGTGATGATGAGGTAGTATCTAAATTACTCATTAAAGAAAATGGTGCTATAAATCACAAAGAAATAAGTTTAGTAATTAATGATGGTAAACGTTTCCGTCAATTAATGGAAGAAGTTCAAAATCCAGTGGAGGCTATAGATATAAAGGTTTATCAGAACACTTATGAATCTTTGGCTCAAATAATCGAGCTATCAAAATATTCCTATAATTATGGTTGTGCGAATAATGCTTGTGCAATAGAAGTTAACACAATAGAAAAAAAAGAAGCTAACGTTTTAGCTGATTTAATGCGTGAAAAGACTGTCACAGGTCCTTATGTTTACGGAGTATTTAAACATCCAGATGGTAGGCAAGATATGCGAATTGTTTTTAGTTCGCTCGACACTAAACTGAGCGAGTGATAAGTAAGTAACCTCAAGGCTGCTCAAGATGTGTGATTCATAGACATCAGTATAGTTGAAATGATGTCTATGAATCACACACTTTTTTAAGAAACCATTATCGTACTCAATTCAATGTCAGTGAAATTAAGGGGCTTTTATGACTACATTTCAATAATTTTGTCATCAGATTCAACATAAAACCTTAAGATCTAGTGCCTTGAGTTCTAAATTTTAAAGGAACTTCTTCAAGAGGATCAGAGCTTGCTTTTTTAGCTGCTACGCATGACTCAAGAATTAAATCATTAGGCAGTTACTACTCCGAGCAAAGTGGCCTGGCATGGAACCCGTACACCAGTGGCTTGGACGTATATGAACAAGGCAGTAGATACTTTAACCTTTGCAAGAAAAGAAAAATCTCCAGTTATTACGCGTGCCAGTAAAGCGTTGGAAAATCAACGTCAGGTTAATAAAGCGCAGTTTAAATTCGAAAAAATCAATGGTTCCATATTGCTAGTGTCAGCGAAAAACGATCATATCTGGCCATCTTATCAAATGGCAAAAGATATCAAGGAATACCTTAAGCAATATAACTTCAATTATCCCGTCATACATGAGTCATACTCAACGGATCACTTTTTTAGTAAAAAAACATTACCTGAAGTTGAACAATCAATTATTGAACACTTTAAAGTTAACTTGCTATAACTAAACTAGAGGATATATTTTAGATAAGTTCCACTATACATTGACGATGATACAAAAATAGAACCTCCGTCTGGAACTCAAAGAAATAAATTTTGCGCGAATTCTATATTTGTAAACCCTGATTTTTATCATTTTCTTAGTATAGTAGTTAATGTGCATATCGCAAATTTAGTTAATGGGACTATCACGTTTTGAGGAAGTTATTTTTTAGTTTAATCCAAAGCTTCGGTATCAACGATAGGCTACTCATTGAGTAGCATCTTGATATTGCATAGCTGTTGGAGCAGAATTTTATAAAAAAATTTGAAATAACTTTTTCTCCTAAGTTTAAATTGGTATATTTTAAAGATGATTTTTGATAATGCGACGGTTTGGGAAAGGTGTTGTGAGAGAGAGCTGATAGCGTTTTAAATAAAGTATCTGGCTTAAGAATTCAGCTTACAAATTATTAATTTTTTTAGGAGGTTTTATCAATGTATTTACTGGATCATGTTTCTATTTCTGTTGCTAATCTTTCTCAATGTGTCGATTTTTATGATGCGATTATGCGTAATCTGGAATGCGAAAAGATTTATGCAACCGAAAGTTCTCTCGGTTATGGGGTGAGGTGTGCTGCGGGTGAAGAGTTGCATTCGTGTTTAGCCGTTTATCAGTCAGATAACGCAAATGTTGATGATGCTCGACATTGGTGTTTTAAAGCGAAATCACAAAATGCAGTAATCGAGTTTTATAACGCGGGAATTGCCGCTGGTGGTAAATGTAACGGTAAGCCCGGTCTACGACAAAATTATCATGATAATTATTTTGGTGCTTTTTTATATGATCCTTTTGGAAACAGAGTGGAAGCCGTTTATCACGGATTATGAGTATTATAAAACCTGACTGTTTAGAAACACGCTGTGCATTATTCAAATAAAGCTGACAGGCTTATCTATCTACGCGGCGTTGCATCTTATTGAACAGGCAGCGTTATTATTTTAACCACTGGAAAGATTTTTCTAAAAAAGCAATGGCGTTATCATGAACTATTTCACCATGCGCCATGACTATTTTTTCAGGTTGCCAGGTCAGTATCTTGTTAAAGCTCTTGCGAGCAGTTTTTTTACCGAACATAAAGGTCAACCGCCAATCGAGCGGTGTTTTGCCGTTCGGTGCAACAATACCTGCTAGTCTGGCTAACCAACCTTGCCAAGTACTAAAATGTTCAGGGGAAAAATTTTCTATCAGATCGGTCAGGATGAGTATTTTAGAAGGGCGATGGAAAAAGACGCTTTCCTGCATACTGTTTGAGCCGCAAAATAATTCGTGAGCGATATCTTTTGAAAAACAAAGCTGGTGGGTGTTATCTAATTGAACATCAAATGAAATATCTTGGCGTTTTTGAATAACTTGTTGCGTACCATAAGACTTTGCATTGGGGTATTCGGTTTGCCAATCAGGTAAAAATAAATGATGTAAATGATTGGGTGCAATTAAATAATTGACCTTGCCCAGTCGATTCAGCTGCCGGACGAGTTTATCGGTTATCTTGATTGGACTGTGTAACCACAATTCATCAGTATTTAAACGAATGACAGTCATACGGGTGTTGTAGGGGAGGGACATGAAAGACACGTTATCACCCTCGACAATCCATATATCCTCGGCTAACTGTTGCAATCTTGAATTTCCTCTAAAAATACCTACCTAGTCAGGCTGTTACTTTAAGTCAAATTATATTCTGGTCAACTCCGACAAGCCGCAGCATATTTTCTTAATAAGTCAAGTTCAGTACGCTCATCCACATTGAATGATTGAGCTGAATTCTCCATTTTTAGTTTGCCTAGTTTGTTTGATTAGCCTACTCTGAGCTGAGAATTATAGATAATGTCTCTGCATAGTACAATCGTTAAAAAACTCTCTAAGAGAGTTAAGTTTACACCTGTTTTTGGTCACGGGTTTATGAATCCCCTATCAGAAAATTACTTGTTCAACAAGGCTGGCATCTAAATATGAAAAACAATAAATTTTGGGGTGTTTCAAACCTTAACCGTTAGTTTTCCGTTTAATATATTCAATAGTTTTAAAGTGGTAAAATTTTATGCGGCTTGATTGTAAAGCGAGTGATTTCGTAGAGTTTTACCGGTGACTAATTTTTGTGACGCTGAATATCAGCTTAAGCAACTTAAGAGTTTGAGTTCAAATTCTGAATGTTGTATTTTATCTATTGCTATCAGTTCAATGCGGCTGTCGGCGGCCTCATTTAATGTGATTTGAGTCAAAACGTTGTCGGATTTATTGAAAGCTATGACACCTTCATTTGTTATAAATACTGCTTTTAACCGTTCTATATTTTCTGCGAAAAATAAATTATCAAGCTTATCTCTATTAAAAGTTAATTCAGGCTTAAAAATCCATCCTTGACTAAAGTAACCTTCGCCTTGATTTTTGACAGACACAAAGCCTGTTTGGGGAAAGTTTATTGCGCTTGGCGGCAGTTGTTTGTCGCTAACTCCAGATTTGTGATGATGTGAGGAGTCTGGCAAAAAAGAGGAAGATCCTGCAAGCCAACTCAAGGATATTTCACCGTTGGACACTTGGTAAAATTCTTTAGTGTGCTGAGGAAAAGCGTCTTGTATGTAAGTTTTTAAATGTTGGTATTCATTGTTGATATATAGCTCTTTCTTATTCCCAACAATGACATCTGCAAACTCTAACTGTTGTTGAAAAATTTGATGACCTGTATATCGAGCATCATCTAATTTTCTGGCATCAACTAAAGTGATGGTTTTTTGAATATCAAGGACTTTTTTATAGTGCTTGCTGCTCAGCACAGATAATACTTCTTTGGGATGTCCCAATCCTGTGGGCTCAATAAGAAGCCGATCAGGTTTGGCCTTTGCAATAAGCATGTTTAAGGCAATTTGCATGGGAAGTCCGGCTGTACAGCACATGCAGCCGCCTGGAACTTCACTAATAAAAAGATCTTGTTGTTTATCCTTGTTTCCTTTAAAAATGCTTCCATCAATACCCACTTCACCAAACTCATTGACTAGAATAGCCCAACGCTCGTTAACGGGTTTAGATTTCGCCAGATGCAAAATAGCTGTGGACTTTCCAACACCAAGAAAGCCAGTTATAACATTGGTTTGAATCGGTTTGATTATTGGCATACTTCTAATCGGTATTGTCGGTAATTTTGAATATGAACCCAAGCTATCATAAGAGAGCCGATTAAGGTAAGTAGTTTTTCGCCAAACTGACCTACAAGGTCATGTCCGAATATTAAAGCAAAAACGACAATAGATAGCCCTACAAGCCCCCAAATTGCGATGTTCCATTGGTTATGTTTTTTGCAACTCAGCGTTAATCCTATAAGACTGGTTGGTAACACTAACCATACCAGAAGCTGGTGGAAGAATTCGTTTTCTAAAGGCAAAACTGCCATAAACGGAATAACTGCTACTACGATGGGAGCTAACAGGCAGTGAATAATACAAAGTAAGGATAAGCTAATAGCGGCTTTATCCAGAAAGGTACGCACAGTTTTCATTTGTAGGTTTAACTTTTAAAGTAAGTAAATAGGATTGTTTCTGAACAATGATGATAATGCTTTTATTGTTGGATATGATATAACGTATCATTTTTGGGTTCAACATAATTTTTGAAGAAAGTTTGGTATATTCGGTTATCTTTTCGATTAATCAATTTTTAGAGTTTTCGATGGGTTGAGAAATGAATGTCTCCTATAATGCATTAATGCATTGTTATGTAAACTGTAAAAGAAACCGATAACCAAAATTTAACAGGCAAGGGATAAAAGACATGTTAAGATACTTAAAATTGCTTCGATGTTGGCTTTAGAAGCATGGTTTGTCGTCAATATTGGTTAAAATTCTATATTTTGCTTAGACAGTGATATACTTGAATAATCAAGTTGAGTCATTCTGATTCCCGCCAGAGCTTCTTTAAAGGCTTAAGTAACTGCTGTTCTGTTATGGCTGTGAAATTTCAAAAATTATTTTCGTAATGGTGATAGCGGAGGTAATAACTTTAGATTCACCCTAATAAAGAAGAGCACGACATGAGTAAAGGTACAGTTAAGTGGTTTAATGCGGATAAAGGTTTTGGTTTTATTACTCCAGAAGATGGCAGCAAAGATTTATTTGTTCATCATTCAGAAATTCAGGCTGGTGGTGGTTATGCTACGTTAAATGACGGCCAAGCAGTTGAGTATGAAGTAGGACAAGGTCAAAAAGGACCGTGTGCGAATAAAGTACAACCTTTATAAGTACAAAAATTGACTCGTATTGCTATGTTACGTTTTGCTTGAGATGCCTACTATTGTTTCTCTTTAAAGTGTAATCCTGCAATACGGGTAATTTAGTGTTTGTTACAGTGTGAGCTGGCGCTTCTTTGTGGGGCAAACTGTTTTGATGATTTTTATTTTGCATCCCGTTTTTCTTTCTCTACTTTCTATTGCCTTAATCTATTCTCTCTTATCGTTATAAATTTACTGCACTGTAAACTGAAATCAAGAGCTTTAGCGGCTTCTTACGTTTAAAAGTATCAGTGGTAATGTGTTTTTTTCAGTTGATCTTAGATATTGGCTTGAACTCTTGAATCTTGATAAATTGAGTGTTTTGTCGACAATATTGGCTTATATGTTTGACGAATCGAGAATATCTCTCTATATTGTCGACAACTAAAGGGGAAATACTAGTATAAATTGAATGTCACTTCTTTTAGAACAACCAGTTACTTCTGCCGATAAAACCTTTTTTCAATTGAGAAAAGACATTGTTGATGGCGTTATCTTAGCGGGGTCTAAACTCAGTGAAACAGAATTATCGACCAAGTATGCGGTAAGTCGGGCCGTGATTCGTGAAGCGATCAACCGTTTGGAATCTAATCATTTGGTTGAGCGCAAAGCGCATGTGGGGGCGCGAGTTGTGGCATTAACGCCTGAAGGACTGGCTGAACTATATCAAGTTCGAGAGTCTCTTGAAGGTATGGCGGCTAGATTGGCGGCAATCAATATGACCGATGAAGAAATACTCGATTTAAATACTTTGTTGAACTCTCATTTTCAAACTGTCAAAACAGGCGAAACTTACTATCAGGAAGCGGGTGATGTTGATTTTCACTACCGAATTATATTAGGCAGTAAAAATAACCATCTGATCTCTATATTAATGAATGGCATTTATCATCTAATTCGCATGTATCGGGTGCAATTGGGTATGGTTGGACCGCGAGTCACCACTGCGTTTGACGAACACCGACATATCGCACAGGCAATTTCAAATCGAGATGCTGAGTTGGCAGAAATGCTGATGCGTAGGCATATTCTCTATACAAAAAATAATTTATTAACTAAGTTAGTGACAGAATCATTTTAATTTTTTCCTATGAAAATGCTAGCTAGTCAGTGGTTTGTTGTTGACTCAAATGCAGACACTACATATTTAACCGATATTATTATTTTATAAAAATCATTAATTAACATCTAAGTTTAGGAATCAATCATGAATACAGAATATCGTAAACCTTTACCCGGTACTCAGCTGGATTATTTTGATACTCGCTCAGCAGTTGATGAAATTGAGTCCGGCGCTTATGCAAAATTACCTTATACCTCACGAGTTTTAGCTGAAAATTTAGTTCGTCGCTGCGAACCTGAAAAACTCACGGATTCTCTTAAACAAATTATTCAGCGTAAACGTGAATTGGATTTTCCTTGGTTTCCTGCACGCGTAGTTTGTCACGATATTTTGGGACAGACAGCATTAGTCGATCTGGCTGGTTTACGGGATGCCATTGCGCTTAAAGGTGGCGATCCGGCACAGATAAACCCAGTTGTGCCAACGCAATTGATCGTTGATCATTCTTTGGCCGTCGAACATGCCGGTTTTGATAAAGATGCTTTTGAAAAAAACCGAGCGATTGAAGATCGTCGTAATGAAGATCGTTTTCATTTTATTAATTGGACAAAAACGGCATTTAAAAATATTGATGTCATCCCGCCGGGGAATGGCATTATGCATCAAATTAATCTTGAGCGTATGTCGCCAGTGGTGCAGGCACGTGATGGTGTCGCGTTTCCTGATACTTTGGTTGGTACTGATAGTCATACGCCAATGGTTGATGCACTAGGGGTTATTGCTGTCGGTGTCGGGGGATTAGAAGCTGAAAGTGTTATGCTTGGACGAGCATCTTATATGCGACTTCCAGATATTATTGGGGTTGAACTTACGGGGAAACCACAACCCGGTATTACCAGCACTGATATTGTTTTGGCGATTACTGAGTTCTTACGAAATGAGAAAGTTGTATCGAGTTATTTAGAGTTTTTTGGTGAAGGTGCGGCTCATTTAACTTTGGGTGATCGTGCGACAATTTCTAATATGACACCAGAGTTCGGTGCCACAGCGGCAATGTTTTATATTGACCAGCAAACTATTGATTACCTTACTCTGACAGGACGTGATGATACTCAGGTTAAATTGGTGGAAACCTATGCAAAAGAAACTGGTTTGTGGGCTGATGATTTGATTAGTGCTGAATATGAGCGAGTACTTACTTTTGATCTTTCATCTGTGGGGCGCAATATTGCTGGTCCTTCAAATCCACATAACCGTGTTGCGACAACTGATTTGGCGAGCCGAGGTATCAGTGGGATTGTGGAAAATGAGCCGGGTAAAATGCCTGATGGTGCTTGTATCATTGCGGCGATAACCAGTTGTACTAATACCAGCAATCCACGCAATATGATTGCCGCAGGATTAATTGCTCGTAATGCTAATCGTTTGGGGTTAACGCGTAAACCTTGGGTGAAATCTTCATTAGCACCAGGCTCAAAAGCAGTAGAGCTTTATTTAAAGGAGTCGAATCTATTATCGGAATTAGAAAATCTAGGTTTTGGGATTGTTGGATTTGCTTGTACATCGTGTAATGGGATGAGTGGAGCACTGGATCCTGCAATCAAAAAAGAAATTGAAGAGCGCAATTTATATTCGACAGCTGTGTTATCCGGTAACCGTAATTTTGATGGACGAATTCATCCTAATGCTGATCAAGCTTTCTTAGCATCGCCCCCATTAGTTGTTGCCTACGCTATTGCTGGTACCATACGATTTGATATTGAAAAAGACGCACTAGGTTTGGATAAAAATGGTAATCCTATTACGTTAAAAGATATCTGGCCGTCAGATGAAGAAATTGATGCAGTGATTAAACAAAGTGTTAAACCAGAACAGTTTAATGCGGTTTATAACCCAATGTTTAATGTTTCGGTTGATTATGGTGAGCAAGTTAATCCTCTGTATGATTGGCGTCCACAAAGTACTTACATACGCCGTCCGCCTTATTGGGAAGGCGCACTGGCTGGTGAGCGAACCATGAAAAACATGCGGGCTTTAGCTGTATTGGGAGATAACATTACGACAGATCATTTATCACCTTCCAACGCGATCCAATTATCAAGTGCTGCGGGTGAATATCTGGCAAAAATGGGATTACCTGAAGAAGACTTTAACTCATATGCAACCCATCGAGGGGATCATCTTACCGCCCAACGAGCCACTTTTGCTAACCCTAAATTGCTGAATGAAATGGTGCAGGAAGATGGCGAGATAAAACAAGGCTCTTATGCCAGAGTTGAGCCGGAAGGCAAAGTCACACGCATGTGGGAAGCGATTGAAACTTATATGAATCGTAAGCAGCCATTAATCATTGTGGCTGGAGCAGATTATGGGCAAGGTTCTTCACGTGACTGGGCCGCTAAAGGTGTTCGTTTGGCTGGTGTAGAGGTCATTGTTGCCGAAGGGTTTGAGCGTATTCACCGTACCAATTTGATTGGAATGGGGGTACTGCCGTTAGAATTTAAAGCGGGAGAAACGCGAAAAACTTATGCCATTGATGGAACAGAAACATTTGATGTTGAAGGAGAACCAACGCCTGGAGCAATGTTGACACTGATTATTAAACGTCGAAATGGTGAAACATTAGAAGTTGCAGTTAAATGTCGTTTAGATACTGCCGAAGAAGTGTCTATTTATGCTGCTGGTGGAGTTTTACAACGTTTTGCACAAGACTTTTTAGAAGCGGCCGTAAATTAAAAATGAAATTATTCTTATTTTGAATATTTTGTTTTTAATCCGTTTAATTTTTTAATAAAAAGTCGTGTTTTTGAAATTTGTATTTTTTCAGCGCACGGCAATTATAAATTTTTCAAGGAAAAATTGTATGCAACATGTTCCTCAAATTAAAATTCCCGCAACCTATATGCGTGGCGGTACAAGTAAAGGTGTTTTTTTTAATCTGAAAGATTTGCCCGAGGCAGCACAGAGTGCTGGTGCCGCGCGTGACGCTTTGTTATTACGAGTGATTGGTAGTCCAGATCCTTATGCTAAACATACTGATGGGATGGGAGGAGCAACTTCGAGTACTAGCAAAACAGTTATACTTTCTCAAAGTAGTCAACCTGATCATGATGTTGATTATTTATTTGGACAAGTCGCTATTAACAAACCATTTATTGACTGGAGTGGTAATTGCGGAAATTTAACGGCGGCTGTTGGAGCATTTGCAATCAATAGTGGCTTGGTTGACGCAAGTCTTATTCCGGAAAATGGTGTGGCAACTGTTAGGATTTGGCAGGCTAATATAAAAAAAACTATTATTGCTCATATTCCTATAACCAATGGCGAAGTTCAGGAAACCGGAGATTTTGAGTTAGACGGCGTGACTTTTCCCGCTGCAGAAGTTGAAGTGGAGTTTATTGAGCCTGCTGATGGTGAGGGAGCAATGTTCCCGACAGGCAATTTGGTCGACGATTTGGAAGTGCCCGGTGTCGGAACATTTAAAGCTACTATGATTAATGCAGGGATCCCGACTATTTTTTTGAATGCAGAAGAAATTGGCTATACTGGCGTTGAGTTACAAGATGCGATTAATAGTGACGAAAAAGCCTTGGCAAGATTTGAAACGATTCGAGCACATGGCGCTTTACGCATGGGTCTTATTCAAAATATTGAAGACGCGGCTCATCGCCAGCATACGCCTAAAGTGGCGTTTGT
>JAUIHB010000063.1 GCA_030432465.1 Gammaproteobacteria bacterium | reverse complement strand
CTGCTGACCACCCTGTGTATTGGCCTTGCCCTTCCGGCCACCGGGGTCTTTGCGCTGCTTGCCGGCGCACTGTTCGGGTTTGGGCTGGGGGCTGTATTGTGTGCGCTGGCGAGCACGGTGGGTGCGACCATCGCATTTTTGTGGTCGCGCTACCTGTTTCGCGACTGGATACAGCATTTTAGCGCGTAAACTTGGTGCACGTTATTCGCCTGTTCTGCTAACCGCATTACAAGCTGTATTTGGGACACTGTTTTTCTTACCTTTAGCGTTAGCTTTTAATTCAGGAATGCCTGCACAGATTTCTAGTGAAGTTTTATTATCAATTTTATTTTTAGCATGGGGCGTCAATGTTATCGCATTTATTTTGTATAACGCTTCGTTAAGAGCTATGCCTGCTAGTCAAGTCGGTGTCTGGATGAATTTATTACCATTAGGTACGCTATTTTTTGGCTGGTTGTTACTTAATGAGCAATTGACGCATTGGCAGTATTTATCAGTATTGCTAATTATCAGTGGATTAATCTTTAGTCAGTTAAAGCCAAAGCGCAAAACACTATTTATCGAACAATCAATGATCAAGGAATCTTATGTTGAAGAAGTTATGGCGAGAAAAGAGAAGCCATCAGAAATTGATTGCTCCGCTAAAAACTTTGCTAATTAGAGGTTAGGTAAATTAGCAATCGTTTATCTGCTAATAAAAATAAACTAAAGCCCCATTTCAGGGGCTTTTATGAAGACTATTTCTCTGCTTGTTTTTCTTCTTTAGCAGGTTTTTCTTCTGGATCGATAATTTCGAGCAACTCAACATCAAATAATAAAATTGAGCCTGCTGGAATTGGACCACGTTGTGTGTTTCCATAACCTAGTTCAGGCGGAATAACGAATTGGTATTTACTGCCAACAGGCATTAATTTAACCCCTTCTAACCAACCTTGGATTACGCCACCACGTAATGAAAAATGAAATTCTTTATTGCTATCGAACTCTTTTCCATCAGTGAATGTGCCTGCATAACTTACTTTAACACTATCAGTTTCCGATGGTTTTTTCGCACCAGGCTTAGCTTCTTGCAATACTTTGTAGTAAAGACCTGACTCGGTTTTCTGATATTCACCAGTTTCATCTAACTTAGCAAAATAAGCTGCATTTTCACCTTTTTTAGCTTCAAGCTCTTCTTGCTTTTTAGCTTGATCTTCTTGCATTTTTTGCTGCTGAGCTTCACGCATTTTTTGTTGGAATATTTGAAGTTGTTGTCCCACTTCTTCATCACTTAATGCGGCATTGCCTTCAAGTTTGGCCATAAAACCCTGCTTGACGACTTCTGCATCCATCTCAACGGCTTTATATTGCTTGTTAATTTGAACAATGCTTTCTGCCATATTGACACCAACTGCATAGGCAATTTTATCTTTATCGGCAATAAGCGTCTTTTGTTCTTTTGATTCTTTTTTATCAGCTTTGTCAGCTGTTTGAGCGTTTTCTTGCTGACATGCTGACAGCAAAACCGCTACAGTCATCGCTGCGATATATCTTTTCACTGGATTTCCTCTTTTTATATTAGATTTATGTGTTTAAACGAAAATTTCCCTAAATGAATGGGCAGTCTATACTTTATTGAATGAAAACAGAAGTCCCCAACGTAATTGATGCTTTTAAGGAAGGTTGAATGATACAACAGAGGTGCTTAAGCAAAATGCTGCTAGTTTGCAGTTTTGTTGTTTTATCCGCTTGTCAGCAAGCGCCAGAGTCGCTAGCTCAATGGGAGCATGCTGCGGCTGGTGCGCTGGATGCTGCAATTTCTCGTGATGGGCGGTTTGCACTTATTGCCTCTGTCAATTTTGGGGCGGGATACTGGGATCTTAGTAAAAATGAGTTAAAGTTTTTATGGACTCATAGTGATGACAAGCAGAAGGCAATAACAGCGGTTAATCTTTCTCCTGATGGCTCACGGGCGATTACAGCGGAAGACGATACTTTTATTATCTGGAATACAAACACAGGCAGAAGCTATGGCTATTGGCAAGCCCCCGCAGAAATCAGAGCTGTCGCAATTTCTGATAAAGGACGCTATGTATTATTAGGCTTGGGTGATGGAAGAGCAATTCATATTGATATGAATACCGGACGCCGCTTGGAGTTTACCGGACATCGAGATAATGCGATTGCAGATGTTGATCTGTCAGCTAATGGTCTATGGGCATTTACGGGAGGGAATGATTACCGAGCGATCTTATGGAATACTAAGAGTGGAAAGCCTTTAAGATTGTTTGAACATGAAACGAGAGTTACTGCACTGAAACTTTCACATGATGGTAACTATGGGTTTTCCTCAGGGACAAAAAGCAATGCCAATATTTGGGATTTACGTGATGGAGCCAAAATTGCGCAGTTAGAATTGAAACCACGAGAATATGTGATTAGTGCTGCCAGTTTTTCCCATGACAGTCAGTGGTTAGCCACTGGGGCACCAGGAAGGGATGTAAGTTTATGGGAAGTTAAGTCGGGAAAGAGACTTCGTCAATGGCGAGTAGCTACAAGAAAACCTGGAAAACCTGTTGGTGCAATTGTTTATGCCGTGGGTTTTGATCAAAGTGATGATTATCTGTTCAGTGAGAGCTCTGCTGGAATCGGCGAAAAATGGGCTATTGCAAAGAATTTAGTGAATAAATAAACACTTGAACCAAAAGTTAACTCTGGTATGCTCTTGCGCGATGGTCTAACAACCTGATCTGCCTTAGTAAATTAACGACTTTTAATATTATAGATTAAAAATAATTCGGTTATTAGTCGCTGAATTTATCACTCTTGTTATTGAAAGCGCTTTAATTTACATTAAAAAAAGTGTGCGGTGCGCTGCACTCTTTTTATTTCAACTCCCAGCCGTTGTCTATTTTTTGGAGTGAATACCTTTGTCACAATCAGAAAAAGAACTTCTTAGTCGATTGATAGTTGGCGATGAAATTGTTTTTGAGCAATTATTTACTCAATATTATTCCTTGATGTTTTCTGTTGCACAATCAATTGCCGGTCAAGCTATCGCTGATGAGGTTATTCAAGAAGCCTGGATTTCAGCAATGAAAGCATTACCCAAGTTTGAAGGCCGTTCTTCTTTTAAGAGCTGGATTATGCGTATTGTTGCCAATGAAGCTAAAACCCGTCGACGCAAAGAGTCGCGTACCGTATCTTTAGAGTCTATACAGGACAACTGGGCAAGCGATCCTCGGTTTAATGAAAAATCTCACTGGGTAGAGCCGAGTTCAAATTGGAATGGTGATACGCCAGAAGAGTTACTAGAAGCCCAAGAGCTTAAGGATTGTATTGCTAAAAATATGCAGCGTTTACCTGACAACCAAAAAGCTGCATTGAAAATGCGCGATGCGAACGGCTTTTCCATGGATGAAATTTGTAACATTTTAGAGGTAACACCGTCTAATTTGAGAGTATTGCTTCACCGTGGAAGAGATCAGGTGCTGCAAGTGATTGATCATTTTCAGAAAACGGGAGAGTGCTAATGTTGCCAACATGTAAACAAGCGACAGAACAACTTTCTGAGAATATTGATCATAATATTCGTGGCTTTAAGTTATTTAAATTAAAGTTGCATTTAATGATGTGCCGTCTTTGCCGCCGCTATGATAAGCAGATTAATTTATCGGCTCAAACGATTAATTTAGTTGAACCTAGTATAAAACCAAGTGATAGCTTAAAGGCTAAAGTACTCCATGACTATCGAGGAATTCACCAAGATAGTCAGAATAAACATAAATGATTCATAGAGTTAGCTTACTTTAATCCTGCTAACGCCAGGGCATATTATTCTTTGGTTGATTTCTCATTAAAAACTTCAGGTAATTTATAATCACCTTTCGCAGTGACTAATTTGTCTTCTTCGAACCAGAGTTCTAATTTTTTTCGGGTGTTTATTTCCGTTTTCTTGTTGGTAAATGTATACAAATAAACCCACTTATCATCGCTGAAGCTATCATCAATTACTGGTGAACCTAAAACGTACACAACTTGATTTTTTGTTAATCCGGGGCGCAATTTATCAATGTCTCTTTGTGCGAGTATATTTCCTTGCTGAATATCTAAACGATAAATACAAGCTGTTAAAAGAAAAACTAAAATCAGCGAAAGCTTTTTGATCATGCAAGTTCCTATCTGTGTTAAATATGCTATAAAAGCGTTTAATTTACTCTATTTTATGAATATTAATTCTTTTTTATGCAGGCTATTCTATATGAATTTGTGCAAAATACCTTAAAAAAAGAATATAATGTCGCAATATAGTCTATTTTTGTGTTAAAAAATTCCATTAACCTCAATAAATTATTTGAGGATTGGCAATCGGGAGTATGAATTGAAAAATCAACAACTAAAAGATGCAGGTTTAAAAGTTACTTTACCGCGTTTAAAAATATTAAATATTTTAGAAAATGCCAACCAAAAGCATTTAAGTGCTGAAGATGTTTATAAGCTTCTTTTAGAAAATGGTGAAGATGTTGGGCTAGCAACAGTATACCGAGTTTTAACTCAATTTGAGTCCGCAGGACTAGTGAGTCGGCACAACTTTGAAGACGGTCATGCCGTTTTTGAATTAAGTGGTGATGAACATCATGATCATATGGTTTGTGTTGATAGTGGAAAAGTGATTGAATTTGTTAGCCGAGCGATTGAAGAGTTACAACATGAAATTGCAGAAAAACATGGTTATGAGTTGATCGATCATAATCTTGTTTTGTATGTTAAAAAGAAAAAATAGATACTGGGTTATTCAGTAAAAAATTTATCGCTGTTTAAAAGCTTGTTTTTTCAGCGATAAATCAAATCGAAATATCAATAAACTTGTAACGGATGGTTGGAAGTTGGTTTTATTCTGACAGACAAAAAAGTCTGCTACTAATTTATCAGATATTAACTTAATAATTGACTATTCTCTAAAATAGTTATTTTTTCGTCAGCTTCAAGTAACGGGCGCATATCAGCCAATACTGCTTGGCGTTTTTCTGAACTTGTCCATTGCTCCCAAGCTTCATGATTTTCCCAACTAGAAATAATGAATGCATGACTTTGATTCGCTTTCTCTTGTAATAATTCCCCAGCAATAAATCCCTCTACAGAGGTTGCTTCTTTGCGGGCTCTTCGGATCATGTCAAGGTAGTCATGTAAACAGCCTTCTTTTATCTGTCTTTCAATGATGACTCTGATCATGCATTGGTTTCCTTATGTGTACTGATTGAAGTTTTATTTGGAAAAATTAAGTAGGTATTATTTTAGAACGTTTTTGGTTAAACTGAGCGAATAAAATCTCGCCATATGATGTTCGATAAAGTGACTATGATAGTTTTATTTTTAACTTTCGCGTCATACTCTATTTCGAGCATTATTTATGCGGTTATTCGCTAACATTTACATATGAACAATTTAATCAAACAAAAAAATAAAACGTTACCTATTCTGTATTGTGATAGGTGATTTTAGTGTTTGGTTCTCAAAGTATCAATTAAATTATCTTCTAGTTCTACTCGCTTGGCGATAGCTTCACCCAGTTGGGATAAATCCTGATCCAATTGGGGTAGATTGGCATCATTTGTAAATTGAGAGTATTTATCATTAAAATTGACGACAATATCTGTTGTAGAAGATATTTCAGGGTAGAGCTTTCTTAAAAGCTCTAAGCTATCTTGTCCATTAGTTTCACAAGCATTAACGATTTGTTGGTAAACCTCAAAATGGCCTGCCGAAACATAGTCAATTAATAAATCGCAAAATTGATTAATCTGTTCACTGTCTGGAAGTTCTAACGTATTGCGATTGCCTGATAAACGAAAGTACTGGATGAGTAATTGATTTCTCTCTGCCAACCAGTTACTAACAGCTGCGCTTTTGCAAAAATCATTAGAATTACTTTGATTACTATTATCTGACATATTAGTCAGGCTCCTATGACAACAACGGGTTTTATATGTTTTTACCATAATAAATGCAGAGTGCAAAATTTTTTTCACAGAAAGCCAAATTTGTATCAAGTTTAATAAAAAAATGATTTTTCGTTCATTACAAATTGATTTGCATTCGCGGAAAGAATATATTGATAGATTAAATCAGTTAAGTCACCGGAATGTAATAAAAAAATAATTTAAGGTGTTGTGTATTTTATTCGTGCATAAGATTTTTTATTGAGAATTATTATTGTTAATGCTTCTAATTCTTAATTATGACATCTATTCGGTGCTTGCAGTATTTTTGCTAAAACGAAAAAGCAGTTTTTCAAATTGACGCTATAATTTAAATGAGTAGGTAAATCAAAATTAATAGATAAATCAAAATATTACCTGTAATTTTTGGGGTTTATGGGGAGAAAGCAAATTTAAAATAGCGATCTTGGTTATTTTAAAGCTGCATTACACTAGATGATATGAATCAATTACCAGAGCAAAATGGTAAAAAATCCTTTCAATTCGCTCGTTATTGGACAATTCGAGGGTTTACGGCCTCGCTTATCGTAATTACTGCCTTATTGCCTGTTATCAGTGCTTTAAGTATTAACTTCTGGCTAGATGGAAATTATGAATGGCGCGCTGCGGCATTAGAGTTAGGGGTAGCTTGTCTTACATTAGCTATTATCGCTTACCCAGCATTTTATTTGTTGAACTGGGAATCCGATCAAGCACAGCGCTGGAGCGAAACTCAGCAAGACTTCAGGTTGCTTATTGATCAGGCTGTCGATATGGTTTTTTTAATTTCGATCGATGGTCAAATTAAAGAAGTCAATCAAAAGGCTTGTGATGCTTTAGGATATCGTAAGCAAGAGCTAAAAGAGTTGTCGACTTTTGATTTAGATGTTGATTGTTATCTCCATCGCCATCCTAAGTTGGTTAATTTAATGCGGCAAGGTGAAACAGTAACTTATGAAACTAATTACCGGACTCACTCCGGTATTAAAATTCCTGTTGAATGTCGAGTTCGTATGGCAAGTTGGTTAGAAAAACCTCACTATATTGAATTTGTTACTGATATTTCCCATCGGTTGGAAGTGGAAAAAGAGATTGACGAATCTCGTGAAGCGTTGGAAAAAACCCGAAACTTGTTAGAGTTAAGAATTGCTGAGCATTCTTCTGAAATAAAAAAGCAAAAACAAAGCCGTGCAATGGCTGAGCGTTATGCAAATTCTATTCAAAATTATCTAGAAAAACTAATTGACTCAATGCCGTCAGGAATTATTGCTGTTGATGATAAATATCGCGTTATGCAGTGGAATAGTGAAGCCGAAAAAATGACAAACGTTTCTGCAAGAATGGCAATTGGAGAAAAATTATCGAACTTATTTCCTGAATTGGATATACAAATTAAAAATGCAACGAATAATCATTTGTTGCTTCATCAAAATGTAAGCTTTCAATTTAAAACACAAGTTAATCATGAACCAAGAACACTTGATGTAATGATTTATCCTATTTTTACCTTACGTGAAGAAGAGCAAGGTGAGGTTATTCGGATTGATGATATTACAGAAAAGTTAAAAATAGATGAAACATTGGTGCAAACGGAAAAAATGCTATCTCTAGGAGGGTTAGCTGCAGGTATGGCTCATGAAATTAATAATCCCTTAGGAGCCATTTTACAAAGTACTCAAAATATAAAAAGACGCTTGTCTTTAGATTTACCACGCAATAGAAAAATTGCTGAAGAATTAAATTTGGATTTAATGGCTTTACAAGAGTATTTATCGCGACAAAGGATTATTGATTTCTTAGGTGGGATTTTAAAATCTGGCGAACGAGCAGCAGAAATTGTTGGAGATATGTTAAGTTTTGCTCGCCCGGCAAATCAAGAGTCTACCTTAATTGATTTATCTGAAACATTGGATGCTGCGGTAAGGTTATCAGCAAAAGATTATAATCAGCGGAAGAAGTTTGACTTTAGGAAAATTGAAATTCGCAAAACCTATACGCCGGAAACTGTTCATGTCATGGCACAAAAAAATCAATTAGAACAAGTTTTTCTTAATTTATTGATAAATGCAGCTCAAGCGCTTGCACAGATTGGAGAAGTTGATTTCCTGCCAGTTATTGAATTGATTATTCGTCGAGAAGGCGATATGGCTTGCGTCGAAATTATTGATAATGGACCAGGCATGGAAGAAGAAACAAGGCGGAGAGTCTTTGAGCCATTTTTTACTACTAAGGATGAAAAGGTTGGAACAGGTTTAGGCTTATCAGTATCTTATTTTATTATTTGTGAACAGCTAGGTGGCCAACTTAATGTTGAATCACAATTAGGAAAAGGGTGCCGGTTTAGTTTGTTTTTACCTTTGGTGTTAGACACCAAAGGTAAGCAGCAATACGGAGATGAGCAAATTGAGTTGCCGTTATTGTAAAAACTGATTGTGTTGATTTAAAAGATTCGTCGGCTAGGTTTTAAGTGGCGATAAATACTCCAAATATTAAGTATCGCGGCAACAATGAAAAACATTAGAACCCAGCTAGGCATTGATATTCCCCAGAAATTCCAACTCACTTTAGCACAGTCACCATCACCAGCAAGAACAGTACTAATTACTTCACTTACTGGCAGCATATCAACTAAATAGTCTAATGCAGGACCGCAAGCTGGAATTTGGCCTTCTGGAAGGTTTTGTAAATAGACGTGTCGCCCCGATACAATTCCGCCTGCAATAGCGCTTAATAAACCCAAACTAGCATAAAAAATATTCCATCCGCTGCCTGCTTTCGGGTTATGAATACCTTTCAGTAGAAACCATACGCCCACTAAAGCAACCCCTATCCGTTGAAAAATGCATAGAGGACAAGGCTCCATACCTTCAACATATTGAAAATAGTAGGCGGATATCAAAAGCTGGTAACAAACAAAAGCCATAAAAAGATTGAAGCCGCGGGTTTCAAACATTATTAATTGTCCGATAAAATTTTTAAGAGGCAAAAGACTAGCAGAATTTAGCTGACTTAAAAAGTTTAGATAGGTTGGAAATGTCTGTAACGAATAGAATTCAGGTTAAATGGTATTTTATTCAACAAAAACAGGGCTGTTTGTATGATAAAGCCTTGTCAGCTGGATAGAAAAAATGTGAATTCGCTATTATAAACAAGCTGTTACAAGGTTATATTGCTGTTAAAAAGTGAAAAAATAATAGGCAATAAAAAAGCCTCAATAGTGAGGCTTGTAAAAGTTTCCAGTCTGCAGGTCCCATTAATATGGGCTTCTTGTATTCGCTAGCGATGAGTATTTATAACAAACTGATATGTCGCTTGCAACAAAAATTTACATATTGTTTAAAATATATATCTCAAAGTTGAGTTTTAGATTATTTTTTACCTTTAAGTGCATCAGCCAAAGCTAGTCCAAAAGCCGAGTTTGCAGGTTGTTGAGGCTTGCTGCTTACTTTTCTTTTATTTTTATGCTTTGGCGCGTCGGTTTTAGCTGTTTGGTTAATGTGATTCTCAGGATTTGGTCCGACCATAGATAAGCTGATGCGTTTACGTTTGACATCAATTTCTACTACATGAACTTTGACAATATCGCCTGTTTTGACAACTTCTCGTGGATTTGAAATGAACTTATCACTCATGACTGAAATGTGCACTAAACCATCTTGATGGACACCAATGTCCACAAAAGCTCCAAAATCGGTTACGTTAGTAACACTACCCTCAAGGGCCATGCCAGCAGAAAGATCAGCGATTTTTTCTACACCTTCTTTAAATTTAGCAGCTTTAAAATCTCCGCGAGGATCGCGCCCCGGTTTTTCCAGTTCATTAAAAATATCGTTAATTGTTGGTAAGCCGAACTTGTCTTCAACAAAATCTGCAGCATTCAGCTGAGCTAAGGTAGATTTATTGTTCATAACGGTATTAATGTCTGCTTGAATTTTTGCGAGCATTTTTTCAACAATTGGATAAGTTTCTGGGTGGACACCTGAGCGATCTAGTGGGTTATCGCCATCGGTAATTCTTAAAAATCCAGCAGCTTGTTCAAATGCTTTAGGTCCTAAACGCTCGACCTGAGTTAATTGTTGGCGGTTAGCAAATCGACCATGCTCTTCACGATAGCGAATGATGTTCTGCGCCAAAGTTTTATTCAGACCAGAAACATGAGTCAGTAGCGGTGCTGAGGCTGTATTTAAGTCGACCCCAACGGCATTAACACAATCTTCTACTACACTGGTAAGTGACTTACTTAACTGACTTTGGCTGACATCATGCTGGTATTGACCTACGCCAATCGCTTTGGGTTCAATTTTTACTAGTTCAGCTAAAGGATCTTGTAAGCGACGCGCTATAGATACAGAGCCGCGATAGCTTACATCAAGATCAGGGAATTCTTCTGAGGCAAGTTTAGAGGCAGAATATACCGAGGCACCAGCTTCATTGACTACTATTTTTTGTAGGCCTAATTTAGGATGTTTTTTCATGACTTCCGCAACCAGTTTGTCTGTTTCTCGTGAAGCAGTACCGTTACCAATGCTGACTAATTTGACTTGGTGCTGTTGACACATTGTGGCTAATTTAGCGACGGAGGCATCCCATTGATTTTGTGGGGCATGCGGAAATATGGTGGATTGTGCTAAAAGTTTGCCCGTGTCATCAACGACCACGGCTTTAACACCAGTTCGTAAACCGGGATCTAGGCCCATAGTCGCGTATTTACCGGCAGGTGCAGCCATTAATAAATCACGTAAATTACTGGCAAATACAGCAATAGCGTGAGTTTCTGCTGTTTCACGCAGTTTTCCGAGTAATTCCGTTTCGAAAAAGTTATGTAGTTTTACTCGCCAAGTCCATAAAACGACAGTTTGTAGCCAGCTGTCCGCAGGACGACCTTCATCACTGATTTGTGCATGACGGGCAATTAAATGTTGAGCGTAATTACTGGCTTTTTCATCTTTAAGTAAGGTTTCATCTACAATTAGCTCAAGGGTCAGAACACCTTCATTTCGACCTCTAAACAGTGCAAGGGCTCTATGAGAGGGGATTTTGTCAAACTTTTCAGAGTACTCAAAATAATCTCTAAACTTATGACCCTCTTCTTCTTTACCTGTAATCACAGTTGAACGGATAAAGGCATTAGTCAGTAAATATTGACGAATTTCAGATAGTAACTTCGCATTTTCTGCAAAATTCTCCATAAGTATCTGTTTGGCACCGTCAAGTGCTGACTTAACGTCCGTTATGCCACTGTCTGCATTGATATAAGCTTGTGCTGAATCTTCAGGCGTTAATTGTGGATCGCTAAGTAACATTTCAGCAAGAGGCTGTAAACCAGCTTCTCGGGCAATTTGAGCTTTGGTACGACGTTTAGGTTTGTAGGGTAAGTAGAGATCTTCCAGTTGGCTCTTGGTTTCAGCATCAAGAATGCTGCTTTCTAATTCTGGCGTAAGCTTTTCTTGCTCCTGTATGCTTTTTAATATGACTTGACGGCGATCTTCCATCTCTCTCAAATAACCTAGCCTTTCTTCCAAGTCACGTAATTGTGCATCATCAAGTCCGCCCGTGGCTTCTTTTCTGTAACGTGCCACAAAAGGTACACTGGAACCTTCGTCGAGCAGGCTAATTGCTGCATCAACCTGAGTTTGTTTGACTGAAAGTTCATGGGCAATTTTTTGTGCAATATTGAGCATAGTTTGTCCTGAAGTTTAAACTGTAAAAATTTAGGCTTATTTGGTTTATTTTAAATGTTAAAAGCGCTTTTTAGCGGCATACCGTTGATACACTACATTTTGATATTGTAGTATTTCTTGATTAAGCTTTGGTTTATAAAAGTACAAGATAAATTTACCTCAAACCATCGACTGGCGATTATAAACATTTCGACGGATAATTCAGCTGTTATTCGCAAGAAATCGGGGCTATAGGTGGATTATTTGTTATTTGAGTTAAGCTTTAATTAGCGAAGATTTTTTATTGGGTTATACTCTGTAACAATTAACAGCGAAAAAATCTTTGCCTTTCAAGTGGTTATTCAAGGAAAATGATTTGAATACTACGCATGCTTAATGCAAAAGGGTGCAAATTAGTAATTATCACTAATTTAACTAAGAATACGGGTCTACCAAATTTATTTCATGATGCGAGGAGAAAGCAATGAGTGAAGAAACGCAGAAAATTTTAGTCGTGGATGACGATTTGCGTTTACGAAGTTTGTTGGAAAGGTATTTTAAAGAACAGGGCTTCATTGTGAAAGCGGCTGCTGATGCGGAACAGATGGATCGCTTTTTAGAAAGGGAAAACTATCACTTAATGGTGCTTGATTTAATGTTGCCGGGTGAAGATGGATTGTCTATCTGTCGTCGATTGCGTAGTGCGGATAATCCAATACCGATTATTATGTTAACCGCTAAGGGTGATGATGTTGATAGGATTATTGGATTAGAACTGGGTGCTGATGATTATTTAGCCAAGCCTTTTAATCCAAGAGAGTTATTAGCAAGAGTTAAAGCGGTGTTGCGCCGAAATGTGACAGAGCTACCAGGAGCCCCCAGCGGCGAAGAAAAAATCATTTCTTTTGGTGACTTTAAATTAAATCTAGCAACTCGCGAAATGACTCGCAACGGAGAGCAATTAACTTTAACTAGCGGTGAGTTTGCAGTGTTAAAATCTTTAGTGACTAATCCTCGGCAGCCACTTTCAAGAGATAAGTTAATGAATCTCGCCAGAGGACGAGATTATAGCGCACTGGAGCGAAGCATTGATGTTCAAGTTTCACGTTTACGTCGCATGATAGAAGAAGATCCTGCCAAGCCTCGTTACTTACAAACGGTATGGGGCATTGGGTATGTTTTTGTGCCTGATAGCGAACAAAGTTAGCCGTTTACTCTACTAATAAGAAAAGTGAAACGCTGGCTAAAAAGCTAATTGCCATCACTAATTTTGCAATAATCATTTTGGGTGGTGCTGTGGCTTCAGCTGGCGGCTCTGAGTCAAAAGCTGGTGGTAAATCCTTATTTTTTATCTTTGAAATATAGGGATATAAGCTGTGAGTCTGCTGGTTAAACTGTATTGACTCTACTTTTTTTTCCAATCCAATTTTAGTAATAGCTGTTCTGCATTCAGGACAGCCCTGCTCGCAGCCCCCAATTTCTTTTTTGCAATTAGGGTAAACAGATTGAACTTCAAAATTTTCAACAATCGGTTTTAGCATGATTCACAACATCCTTAATCGTTTGTTTTGCAAACAACGATAACTACATAAACAACTTAGTAAAGACTAAGATAAAATACTTAAAATAAGTATAGTCGAGTAATGAGATATCGCGAGCGGAACTATCCTTTAATCACTAACCAATTGGTGATTAGTTTTAAATTTTTTATAATACAAATTGTAATATAAAAAAGCTTTTTAATGGTTAAATATTTCAAAAATATTAGGGCGTGTTTATCTTTCATTCTTTGAGATTGCCGAAGCCATTTTTTTGTCCTGCAAGGCAAAAGATGTATCCTGTAGTCATTCTACAGGTTCAGCTTTTAACGCAGCAGGGCGAAAAAATGGTTCGGCCCTACGGGTTGTGGCTAAAATTTCGTCACTCTTTGTTACTTGTCGCTAATTTAGAGTGACTAAACCACGCTCCGCGCGCCTTGATTGGCAAAATTTTAACCGCAACAATCTCAAAGAATGAAAGATAAACACGCCCTAAACTTCCTCTTCTTCTCCATCAATAATAAAACCTATTCGTCGTTTAGTATTTTCAGGTTCAACTTTTCTGACAAAACATAACAGCTGTACAGTTGACTGATGCGACAGAAGCATGCAAGGACTGCCATTCATTTGGCCTTCTATTCGAATACCATGAAAACTTTCTTGAGCTAAACGTTCTACATTTATCTGGATCCCTCCAAACATTACCGCAAGTATCGCTGGCTCTTCGTCTGCCGGGAGCTGCTCCCGCCATTGAGTTATCGTATCTGCCAGTCTGCGCATTAAGACTCCAGCGGATTGATATTCGTTGGCATGCATCAATTCTGTATTCTGTTTTGGAGTTTGTAAATTAGGTAATGCTCGTTGTTGGACAACTTGTTCATTAAGTATTTGTTGGGTATTTTGGTAATTTGGTATAGAAGCGGGCATTTTTTTTATGCTTTTTGTTTTGTCATTTTTTTTGGTCATAGTACTGCTCGTGTTAGGGTTCATTGAGTTATCAAAATATTATCTTTGGCGTTGTGCACCGATTGGTAATTGTGAAATACGTTGCATTTCCTGGTCAAAAAATAATTGAGGTGAATGTATATAATCTAGCAACATATCAAAAGCATCTAGTCCCCAAAAACTGATGTTTTTATCATCGTGAGTTAAAAAGGTTGGAACACCAAAAATATTGTTTTCTGCCGCTTCCATGGTAAATTGTTTGAGTTTTAATTTGACACTTTCTGCTGAAACTAAAGCATTTATTTCATTGCTGGTTAACTTTAAATGTTGGGCTAAATAATTAATACAGGCCTGCTCTTCAAATAAATAACCTTGTTGCCAAATAGCATTAAATATAATTTGTATTGCTTCTGGTTTACAATCAAAAGCTATTGCAAGTCTTAACGCAGCCAAAGAATTAAATGGATGTTGGGGTGGCATTTTAAAATCAATCCCTGAGCGTCGTGCTTGCCAGTAACAATGCTGGTAAGTAAAAATTCGTTTAGGTGGTATTTCTGCTGGACCTGTATTGTTCCAATGATTCAATAATCCTGCTAGTAAAACAGGTTTAAAAATAACCTCACAATTTTTAGGAAGTTTATGAAATTGAACTAACTGTAAGTAAGCAAAAGGTGAGATAAAGTCAAAGTACCAAGTGAGTTTCATTTTATTGTTCACTACGATTGAGTTGATTTTGTAGTTATTTATTTTTTGCTTGTTGTTTAGATTCAAATGCGGCTAATTGCTCTGGAGTCGCTTTTGCTTGGTATTTGTCTTTCCACTCTGAATAAGGCATACCATAAACTTTTTCTCTAGCTTGCTCATAGTCTAAGTCAACCCCGCGCTCTGTTGCTTCTATTACCATCCACTTAGCCAGACAATTACGACAAAAGT
>JAUIHB010000062.1 GCA_030432465.1 Gammaproteobacteria bacterium | reverse complement strand
AAGGTAGTTTTGATGGATCCGGTTGGCTAAAATACTCTACTTCGTTATCTTCAATAATCAATGCATTTTCCTGCAAGTTGACTTTTTTATTGAAGCGACCGTGGATAGAGTCAAATTTTAGTAAGTGAGCTGCAGATTCTATTTTCCCTAAATCATTAATTGCAACTAGTTCGATGTTTTTATTAAAATCATTCTCGTAGAGTGCGCGTACCACATTTCGGCCAATTCGCCCGAAACCATTAATTGCTATTCGAAGTTTCATTCGTTAGTCCTCATTTTTATCAAATTAAGTGTGTCGCGTGCCCGTCTAGTTATTTCAGACCAATTATTATTTTTTATTAAGTCAGAAGCGACTACCCATGAGCTTCCAACGCTTACTACATTTTTAAGAGTTAAATAGTCCATTAAATTAGTGTTATCAATGCCGCCTGTAGGACAAAACTTCATGTTTGGAAAAGGTCCTGATAGCGCTTTTAACATTGCGGTACCGCCTGCGGCTTCTGCAGGAAAAAACTTAACATATTGAAAACCTTCATCTTGCAGAGCCATCACTTCTGTCGGTGTAACCACACCGGGTAATAAAGGAATTGCATGATAATGTACAGCATCCAACAAAGGTTTGGTTGTTCCTGGGCTGACTAAAAATTTAGCTCCTGCTTCGACTGCTGATTGAATTGATGAAACACTTTCTATAGTGCCAGCGCCAACGGTTATTCCCGGGCACTCTTGATTGATGAGTTTTATTGCTGAAAGTGCAGTGGGGGTACGCAACGTAATTTCCATGATGCTGATCCCGCCCTCTAAAAGAGCATTAGCAAGCGGTTTGGCATGAGCCAGATCTTCAATCGTAATAACTGGAACAATAGGGTTCAGGGATAATATTTTTTGCATGTTTTGTGGCATTTTAATTTCCAGAATTCAGTTGAATAATTTCAGTAAGCTTGTTTTTATGGCGCCCAATAAACACAAATTGGAATTGCTGACTGTTGTAATAAATAAGCGATTGGCATTTTATTTTTATCTTTTATTGTTAAAGCCTGACGGTAAACATTCAGTTTATCCTTTCCAGTTATTAATAATTTAAGCAACTTAGTTTGTTTTAGGCCATTGAGAGATAGGCTCAATCTTTCGCAGTAATCACCAGTAACCTCGGAAGGTTTTGCTTTAATGGCGGTACAAAAATTGGTATTTGAAATGGCTGACTCTAATCCATCTGCATCGGGGAATAATGACGCAGTATGGCCATCTCCACCCATACCAATAATAGTTACATCGGCAACCTGGTTTAAAAACTGGTACTGTTGATTCAATGCATCAACAGCTTCTATGGCATAATTGTTTTGAGTTTTCATTGTCTGAAAATTAGCATTATAGGCCTTATCAACGAGTAGGTTTTCACGAATGAATTTTTCGTTACTCGCAGGGTGATTAACCTCAACCCAACGTTCATCTACCATAGCTACCTGAATATTTTTCCAGCTCAATGGAGATTGAGATAATGCTTGATACAGTGGTTTTGGGGTACTTCCACCAGAAACCAGCAATGTTGCTTTTGATTTAAATTGTATTGCTTTTTCTAATTGGTACTCAGTATTTGCTAATGCAGAATGTTGCATGTCTTGTTGAGTTTGATAAAAGCGTTCAATGATAGTCATTGTTGTGTCTCACTACTTAAATCTTGAGCATTATGCCAACTTCTAGAATCTTGACTCAGTAATTTATCTGCTGCTTCTGGCCCCCAAGTCCCGGCTGAGTAAAGTTCAGGTTGATAATCCGTAATTTTCCAAGCTTCTATTATTGGATCAACCCATGCCCAGGCATGATCAATTTCTTCACGGTGAATAAATAGACTTGGATCATTTGCTAAAACATCGAGTATTAATCTTTTATAAGCGTCACTTTGAAAGCTATTACTACTTGTATTTAAATTAAGATCTAAAGTTGCAGGCTTTAATTGAGTTTCTGTTTCTGCTAAATTTTTACAATTCAGTTGAAGCTGTATTTTCTCATTAGGTTGAATCAATATAACAAGTCTGTTTGGTTGAATGATACCTTGTGATTTTGCATAAATATTATGTGAAACAGATTTAAACTGAACAATAACTTCAGCACAACGTTCTTTTAGTCTTTTTCCTGTTCGCAAATAAAAAGGAACTTCCTTCCAACGCCAGTTATCTACGTGAGCACGTAGTGCAACAAACGTTTCGCAAAAACTTTTTTCCCGTTTTAATTCTTCAAGATAACCTGCGACTTGAGTGCTATTTATATTTCCAGAAATATATTGTCCTCGAACACTTTCCTCGTGAATATTGTCTTGAGTTATTGGACGAAGAGACTGCAAGACCTTAAGTTTTTCGGTGCGTAGACTATCGCTATTGAGCTTATTAGGTGGCTCCATTGCGACTAAACAGAGCAGCTGCAGTAAATGATTTTGTACCATGTCGCGTAATGCGCCAGCTTCATTGTAAAAACCTGCTCGCCCCTCAAGCCCAACTGTTTCGCTAATGGATATTTGAATATGATCGATGGAACGATGATCCCACATGTTTTCAAATAATAAGTTGGAAAAGCGCAGTACTAAAAGATTTTGTACAGTTTCTTTACCAAGATAATGATCAATCCTAAAAATTTGATTTTCTGAAAAAAAATGACCTATTGCAGTATTTATTGTCTGGGCTGATTGCCGATCATAACCGATGGGTTTTTCAACAACCACTCGGGATTCAACAGGGTTTAATTGATATTTATTTAACTGCTCACAACATTCGGCATAAAGTGCAGGCGCAATCGCAAAATAGAAAACCCTTTCAGTTTTATGAATTGGTCGAAGAGCATTTTTCAGGTTATCCCAGCCATCGCCTTTGATATCTAATAAAATTGGTTTGAGCATTTGGGAAAATTTTTTCCAGATAGTCTCTTCAAACTCGTTTTGGTTGAGTTGTGACACCAAAAAGTCGTAAGCTTTATTTAGATAGTTATCAATATCATTTTGATTACGACAAGTCAGATAAATATGAGTTTTCGAATTGATATTATTTTCATTAAATGCACGATATAACGCGGGCAATAACTTACGTAAGGTTAGATCACCTGTGCCACCAAAAATAACAAAATCAGTTGCATTATTCATTGTTATTACTCATTGGATTAGAGACATAATTGGTTTTAAAATTTTGTTGTTGTTGCTGTAACTCTAAATCGAGTTCAAATATTGTTGCGCCTTGCTCGGCAGCTGTGACTTTGTCACGAAACAACTGAAATAACTCTCTTCCCATACCTTGTAGATTATTGATTGAAGAGGGTATATTGGCTTTTCGTTGCGCCAGCTCTTCATCTGAAACATGTAATGTTAACGAAGCTGTTTCACAATTGAGTTCGATAATATCGCCATCGTGTATAAATACAATGTTGCCAAAATCTTTGGCTTCCGGACTTAAATGAATGGCTGCTGGGACTTTACCTGAAGCGCCAGACATGCGTCCATCAGTGACAAATGCGACTTGAAAACCTTGATCCTGAAGACTACCGAGTATTGGTGTGAGTTTATGTAGTTCAGGCATGCCGTTCGCTTTTGGGCCTTGAAACGTAAGCACGGCAATAAAGTCTTGATTTAACTGGTTTTTCTTAAATGCATCAATAACAGCCTGTTGGGAGTGAAATACTTTAGCTGGTGCTTTAACTATTTGATGCTGTTTTTGTACTGCGGAAGTTTTAATTACTGCACGACCTATATTACCTTCAAGTAAAGTTAATCCGCCAACGGGAGAAAAAGGTTTGGCTACTGAAGCAATAATATTATTATCATTGGATTGATGAGGCGTGGTGGTCCAACTGATCTCTGCAACTCTTTTTTCGTCTTTGCCCGCTGAAGTATTACTGGTTTTTAAGATTATATTATCCGCTTTTTTTTCAGGCTTCTTAGCGTAATTTTCAAGACTATTCTCACCTAAAATAGTTGTTACTTTGGCATGTAATAAATTATTGCTGAGTAGCTCTTGAATGACGTAACGCATGCCTCCTGCATGATGAAAGTGATTGATATCAGCTTCACCGTTAGGGTAGACACGACAGATTAAAGGAATAACCTGTGATAGTTCATGCATATCCTGCCAGTTTAAAATAATGCCGGCTGCGCGCGCGATAGCGATTAAATGAATCGTATGATTGGTTGAGCCTCCGGTGGCGAGCAAGCCGATGACTCCATTAACTATGCTTTCAGGAGTAACAATTTGACTAACACTGATATTATTACTGATATTTTTAATTGTTTGTGCGACAGCTGCAGCTGTTAATGGTTGTCGTAGCTCGCTTTGTGGATGTTCAAATGAGCTTCCTGGTAACTGTAGCCCCATAATTTCCATCAGCATTTGGTTACTATTTGCAGTACCGTAAAATGTACAGGTTCCGGGGCTGTGATAAGACTGACTTTCTGTTTCTCGCAATTCTTTATCGCCAATATTACCTTTGGCATACTCTTGGCGCCTTTGAGCTTTTTGTTTATTTGGAATACCTGAACCCATCGGGCCAGCAGGAATAAATGCACCTGGCAAATGGCCAAAAGATAATGCGCCAATTAATAATCCGGGAACAATTTTATCGCAGATCCCAAGATAAACCGCACCATCAAACATGTCATGTGATAACGCAAGTGCTGTAGACATTGCAATATTGTCTCGACTAAATAAAGATAACTGCATGCCGGCTCTGCCTTGTGTAACACCATCACACATGGCGGGTACGCCACCTGCGACCTGTGCGGTTGCGCCTTGATTAATTGCTATCTGCTTTATAAATTCTGGGTAGTTATGGTAAGGTTGATGTGCAGAAAGCATATCATTGTAAGCAGTGACAATTGCCAAGTTAGGACTATCAAAGCTAGCTAATGAAGATTTTTCATTGGCTTCACAGGCTGCAAACCCGTGAGCTAAATTTCCACATGAAAGAAACTGGCGTCTTGGTCCAGATTGTCGTTGATTAGCTATTTTATCTAAATAAGCTGCGCGTGATTTTTGGCTGCGCTGCTTTATTTTTTCGGTTATTGCTAAAATTTTGCTATGCATATTTTTTCCAAGCTCTTATGAGCATTTACTGGCGATCTTGTTTAGCTTGTTTGTAATACTGGATTAGTTGCGCGGTGGATGAATCATGTTCGCAATCGATATTGTTTTCACACAGTTCAACTTGAATTTTCTTTGCGAGCCCTTTACCCAGTTCAACACCCCACTGATCGAATGAGCAGATTTGTAATAAAATGCCTTGAACAAAAATTTTGTGTTCATACATTGCAACTAATGAACCGAGAGTCCATGTGTCCAGCTTTTTTAACAAAATAGTATTGGTGGGACGGTTCCCACTGTGTACTTTATGGGGAGCCAAACGATCAATAAAGGCTTGATTCCGTCCTTTGGCTTTTAGATCTGAGCGTACTTGTTCTTCATCAACACCACACATTAATGCTTGAGTTTGTGCAAAGAAATTTGCCATGAGTGTTTCGTGATGTCCTTGTACTGGAGTGACACTTTCAACAGAACCAATAAAGTCAGCAGGAACAATATTTTTACTCTGGTGTAGATATTGATAGAAAGCATGTTGACCATTGATACCTAAGCCTCCCCAAATTGATGCAACGGTAGGATAATCAACAGGAGTCCCGTCCCAATTAACCGATTTGCCATTACTTTCCATTTCTGCTTGCTGTAAATAGGCTGCGAGCATATGTAAAGTTTGATCGTAAGGCAAAATAGCGTGGGATTGACAGCCTAAAAATGTACTGTTCCATACTGCCAGCAGGGCAAGTATCACCGGAGCGTTTTGTTCTAAAGGAGCCTGCTGAAAATGTTGATCCATCTCGTGTGCGCCTTCAAGTAATTCAATGAAACGTTCAAATCCAAGTTCAAGAGCGATAGGAAGACCGATTGCAGACCATAATGAAAAACGACCTCCGACCCAATCCCACATTCTAAAAACGTTATCGGCATTAAAGCCGTATTCCTGGGCTTTTTCTGGTTTAGCTGTAACTGCGACAAAATGCTTGCTTATCGCGCGTTCATCAAAGGCAGCTGAAACTAACCAACGCATAGCTGTTTGTGCATTGGTTAATGTTTCTACCGTCGAAAATGACTTTGAAGAAACGATGAACAAAACATTTTCTGGGTTTAGCGGGCGAAGTACTTCGGCTATTTGAGCCCCGTCGACATTAGAGACATAATGAGTGCGAATGTTTTTATCGCTTAGGTTTTTCAATGCTTCGGTCACCATTTGAGGTCCTAGATTAGAGCCTCCAACGCCTATATTGACAACATCACGGATAGGTTTTCCGGTATAGCCTTTCCAGTCACCTCGTCTAACTTGACTGACAAAAGCCTCCATTCTTGAAAGTTCTTGATTAACTTGCTCAGTAACATTATCACCATCTAACATAATCGGCGTGTTAGAACGATTGCGAAGCGCGGTATGAAGCACCGCGCGGCTTTCTGTTTTATTGATCCTTTCACCTTGGAACATAGCATCGCGCCATTGTTCAACTTCGGTTTCTTTGGCGAGCTGAATTAAGTGGTTGAGCGTATCTTGTGTGACCAGATTTTTGGAGTAATCGATCAAAAATCGATTTAATCTAATTGAAAAGCGATCAAACCTTTCTGGATCTTGGCTGAAAAGCGTTTGCATGTGCTGTTTTTTAATATCTTTGGTATGTGCAACCAGATTTTGCCAACTAGATAACGCAGTGCGTGTTTGCATGATTAATAACCTACTTTTATAAACGCTATCAGGTTTAAGCTACTATTGTGAATAAGGCTTAACCTTTTAAGCTAAACAAAATAATCTTCTATCTCTAAAGTAACGCATAAATGACAGCGCTGTCAATTGGTCTGGTATAAATTTTGGTGTTATAGTGCATCATCCTCGAAATAAGGCGTCTTTAAGAATGTTTTCGATTAAAACAAAGCGATAATGTTTGTTGCCAGATATTGGTATATATCTACCCACTGATTTTCAAAAGTGGGGCTTTGTTGGGATAAAAATCTATTGTCATAATAATTAAATAAATTGCGATAATTCTCGTAAAGCGATGGAAAAATAATTTATGAGCGTAACCATCAATGATGTGGCGAAACATGCAGGCGTGTCGATGAAAACCGTCTCGCGGGTGATTAATAATGAATCTTCTGTCCGTCAGTCAACTCACGAAAAAGTGATGGCCTCCGTTAAAGCCTTAAACTATCGTCCTAACAATTCAGCTCGAAGTTTAGCTGGTACTCGTTCTTATACGATTGGTTTTATTTATGATAATCCTAATGCTTATTATGTTATCGACATGCAAAATGGAATATTGTCAGCTTGTAAAGATCGAAATTACGAATTATTAATTCATCCATGTAATCATCAATCGGCAAAATTAGAACAGGAACTGGTTAATTTGATTGAGCACTCCAGAATCGCTGGTGTCGTACTCACTCCACCATTTTCAGAAATGCCTAAAGTGGCCAAAATACTGGATAAAATGCAACTGCCTTTTGTTCGAATCATTTCTGGTAGTAATCAAGAAGGTCGTGCAGATAGCTGTATTTATATTGATGACCGGCAAGCGGCTTATGATATTTCTCAGCATTTGATTGAGCTGGGACATAAAAACATTGGTTTTTTATGTGGGGGGAAAGAGCATCATTCCAGTATTGAGCGACTTGCAGGGTTTGAGCAAGCACTAATTGATAACGATATTCGTCCGAAAAGCCAATTAATTATTGAAGGTGAGTATGCTTTTGAATCAGGTGTTCAAGGTGCACAAAAGTTACTTAATCGAAAAAATAGACCAAGTGCTATTTTTGCTAGTAACGATGAAATTGCCGCTGGTGCATTGTTTGCGGCTAGATTAATGGGGATAGCAATTCCTGAGGAACTGTCAATTGTTGGTTTTGAGGATAGTCCATTCTCACGTCAAACTTGGCCTAAATTGACAACAGCTCACCAGCCCAATCAAACGATTGCACAACAAGCTGCGCAACTGCTTATTGCTAAAATCCAACGCCCTCATGATGAGATAATTGACGAGATTATTACACGCAAATTCAGCCCTGAATTAGTGATTAGAGATTCCAGTGCTAAGGTATGTAGTTAAAAAATAACGGAAAATCAGGGAGCTGAGCTGTCATAATTTAATAATTGAATTGTGTCTTGTAATATAAGTGTCATATTTTGTTCATATAATTGTCACACCTTCTCAATACCATGTCTGAAACTGTTAAAACTAACACTGAGTACGGGGAAACCAATGAAGAAGTTACCAATTATATTATCGTTGATTGCTACATCAAGTAATCTTATGGCGGCAGGGCGTGACACCATTAGCGTGGTTGGTTCATCGACCGTATATCCATTTTCTACCGTCGTAGCGGAACGATTTGGTAAAACCACAGATTTTAAAACACCTAAAATTGAATCAACAGGTACTGGTGGCGGGATGAAATTATTCTGTGCTGGTGCTGGAATTGACACTCCTGATATGTCAAATGCTTCACGTAGAATCAAGAAAAGTGAACTTGAGATGTGTGAAAAAAATGGTGTTAAAGAAGTCACTGAAGTTTTAGTTGGCTACGATGGGATTGTTATTGCTAATTCAAAAGCAACTAAACAGATGGAAATAACACGCAAAGAAATATTTTTAGCTTTGGCTAAGCAAGTTCCTGCTACAGATGGCAGCGAAAAATTAGTTGATAACCCTTATAAAACATGGAATGAGATTAATCCTGATTTGCCAAAAACTAAAATTGAAGTTTTAGGGCCTCCGCCGACATCAGGCACTCGTGATGCTTTTGCTGAACTTGTTTTAGAGGGTGGTTGTGAGCAATTTGCTTGGATTAAAGCAATAAAAAAACAAGACAAAAATAAATATAAAGCAATTTGCCACTCTGTCCGTGAAGATCATGTTTATATTGAAGCGGGTGAGAATGATAATTTGATAGTACAAAAGTTAACCACAAATCCTAAAGCATTAGGTGTTTTTGGGTTTAGCTTTTTAGATCAAAACTCTGACACGCTGCAAGGTTCTATCGTTGATGGTGAAAAACCAACTTTTGAAGGGATTGCAGATGGTTCTTATCCTGTCTCACGTCCGTTATATTTTTATGTTAAAAATGCTCACGTCGGTAAAGTTCCTGGGATCAAAGAGTTTCTTGAGGAGTTTACGAGTGAAGCATCTATGGGTGAAGAAGGTTATTTAACTGACAAAGGACTTATCCCATTAGGTGAAGCTAAACTGAAAAAAATTCGTGATCAGGTATTATCATTTACACCGCTTAAACTATAAGTTATCTATATCAATAAACTCAAGTTTGAGACAGCTAATTAGCTTAGCTGTCTCAAATTTTTTTGAGAAAATAATATGACATCATCAACACTAATATTTGTAATTTTATTTTTGGCTTTATTTAGCTACTGGTACGGTATGCACCGTTCAATTAAGGTGGCCGGTGGAGTAACTAAAGTCAAACAGTTAGTGTCATTACCTCGTCAATTTGGATTATTAACAGCATTATGGTGTGGTATCCCTGCTTTGATAGTGTTGCTCCTATGGACGGTATTTGAAGCAACGGTGATTGAATCTCTTCTGGTAGCAAAGCTCCCGCAAAACATTCAAGAAATGACTCCAAGTCAACTTGGCCTGTATTTAAACGACATTAAAATTATGGCGCAGCAAAATTTGGGAGAAGTTACTGAAACATCGGAGCAAATTAAACATTTTGCAGCGTTAGAATTTCAGCAATTAAATCTTAATGCCGCGTGGTTAAAAAGTGCAATCATATTTTTAGTTTGCCTTTCTTGTGTAATGTTTATCGTCAGTCGATTCAGATTAGATTATAGAGCGCGTGCAGCGACAGAAAAAATTACTTTAAAGGTATTAATGGCATGTTCAGGTATTGCTGTTTTAACGACTTTAGGTATTGTTCTTTCCGTTTTATTTGAATCGATTAATTTTTTTAGTGAAGTCTCTCCTGTTGAGTTTTTATTTGGCACAGAGTGGAGCCCACAAACAGCACTTAGAGCTGATCAAGTTGCTTCATCCGGAGCTTTTGGAGCGGTTCCTTTATTTGTAGGAACACTTCTGATTACTTTTATTGCAATGCTTATGGCCGTACCAATTGGTTTAATGACTGCGATTTACTTATCTCAATATGCATCGCAGCGGTTGCGTACAGTGGCTAAACCGATGTTAGAAATTTTAGCTGGGATCCCAACTGTAGTTTATGGTTTTTTTGCAGCGCTGACAGTTGCACCTTTCGTACGTGACGTCGGAGAGTCTTTGGGATTAAATGTTGCTTCTGAAAGTGCACTTGCTGCTGGAATAGTGATGGGAGTAATGATTATTCCTTTTGTCTCTTCACTATCTGATGATGCCATTAACGCTGTTCCTAAAACGCTAAAAGAAGGCTCCCTTGGTATGGGAGCTACAATGTCGGAAACTATTCGACATGTATTACTTCCTGCGGCTTTACCAGGAATTGTTGGCGCTATTTTATTGGCTGTTTCGAGAGCAATTGGTGAAACTATGATTGTTGTGATGGCGGCAGGTATGGCGGCTAATTTAACGGTTAATCCATTGGAGTCGGTGACTACAGTAACAGTACAAATTGTTACATTGTTAACAGGTGATCAAGAGTTTGATAGTGCCAAAACGCTGGCGGCTTTTGCATTAGGTTTAATGTTATTTGTTACTACGTTGGCACTCAATGTGGTTGCGCTTAAAGTTGTAAGAAAATATCGAGAACAGTATGACTAAATGGTATCGATTATTTAGCCAGTGCGTAATTAGAGAGTTTTGAATATGAACCGGACTACTACCGAAAAAGTTGTTAAGAGTCTTAAGCAAAGGCATCGTAAAGAGAAGCTGTTTAAAGCTGCTGGTTTCGCATCTGTTTGTTTTGGCTTTTTATTAGTACTGACTTTAATTTCAGATATTGTTATTAAAGCGACGCCTGCTTTTCACCAACATTGGTTAAAGTTAGAAATTGATTATCAGCAGGAATGGCTGGGAGTTGATTCTCTCGATTACGAAAAACTTGAAAGTGCGGACTACCGTAAAGTTTTACGTCGCTCAATTTTAGCTATGATGCCTGAAGTTTCTGGTCGTCAAGATAAGCGCAGTCTGTATAAATTAGTGAGTAATAATGCAGAATTTACGGTAAGAGATGCGTTACTGAAATCGCCTGAATTTATTGGCAAGAAAAAAAATGTCTGGGTAATGTTGGATGATGATGTAGATAGTTATCTGAAAGAAAATACAGAATTTTCTCAAACGGGTATTCGGATTAGTGAAAAGCAAGCTGGGTGGATCGAACAATGGTACAACAATGGTTTAATTGATAAACAATGGAATACTGAATTTTTGACCAGTGGAGATTCCAGAGAGCCAGAACTTGCAGGAGTCAGGGGAGCGCTTACGGGAACTATGTGGACTATGCTAGTGACACTTATATTATCTTTTCCTTTGGGAGTTGCTGCTGCTTTATATTTGGAGGAGTTTGCGCCAAGTAATCGCTTCACTGATTTTATTGAGGTCAATATTAATAATCTGGCTGCTGTACCGTCAATTGTTTTTGGATTGCTCGGTTTAGCCGTTATTATTAATCTATTTGGTATGCCACGCTCAACACCTCTGGTTGGTGGTGTGGTCTTGACATTAATGACCTTACCAACAATTATTATTGCGAGTCGAGCTTCAATTAAAGCGGTCCCTCCATCTATTCGTGAAGCGGCCCTTGGTTTAGGTGCGTCCAAAATGCAGGTCGCCTTTGGTCATGTTTTACCACTTGCAATGCCTGGGATTATCACCGGTACTATTATTGGTATGGCGCAGGCTCTAGGTGAAACAGCCCCACTATTAATGATTGGTATGGTGGCATTTATTGTTGATGTTCCAATGGGAGTAACCGATGCATCGACAGTGATGCCGGTGCAGATTTATTTATGGGCGGATAGTCCAGAGCGAGCGTTTCTCGCCAAAACATCGGCAGCAATTTTAGTCTTGTTAACATTTTTAATGATGATGAATACTCTTGCTGCGACATTACGTAGAAAATTTGAAAAGCGTTTTTAGGTTGGAATTATGAGTGATCTTTCTTTTACAGAAAATTTAACCTCAAGTGATATCACTATTGAGGGAACCGTTGGTAAGGTTGTTGCCGAAGACGCAAAAATGTCGATGCGTAACGTGAATGTTTTTTATGCTGATAAACAAGCAATCAAAAATGTGAGTTTAGATTTAGCACGCAATCAGGTGACCGCGTTAATTGGGCCTTCAGGTTGTGGCAAGTCAACTTTTTTGCGATGTTTAAATCGTATGAACGACACTATCCCCATTTGTCGAGTTGAGGGTGAACTGCTACTGGAAGAGCAGGATATTTATGCTAAAAACTTAGATCCTGTTTTGTTGAGAGCGCGTGTGGGCATGGTTTTTCAAAAACCTAATCCATTCCCAAAATCAATTTATGATAATGTTGCTTACGGGCCCAAAATACATGGTCTTGCTACAAATAAAGCTGAGTTGGATGAAATAGTGATTTCTAGTTTGCAAAAAGCTGGACTTTTTAATGAGGTTAAAGATCGTTTAGATTCGCCTGGTACAGGTTTGTCTGGTGGTCAACAACAACGCTTGTGTATTGCACGAACTATCGCAGTTAGTCCTGAGGTGATTCTTATGGATGAGCCGGCATCGGCACTTGATCCTATTGCGACTGCGGTTATTGAAGAATTAATCGATGAGTTAAAAGAAAAATATACCATTGCTATTGTTACACACTCTATGCAACAAGCTGCACGTGTTTCACAGACAACAGCTTATTTTCACATGGGGCAGTTAGTCGAAATGGGTAAAACTGAGCAGATATTTACCAACCCAGTTCATACCTTAACAGAAAACTATATAACCGGCCGCTTCGGTTAAGGAGCAATAAATGGATAACGATTTACACCTGACTCAACATATTTCTAAACGATTTAATGAAGAGCTTGAAGATGCTCGTAACCAAGTTATGCAGATGGGGGGGCTGGTAGAGCAACAAGTGAGAAATGGTTTAAAAGCATTACTTGAAGCTGATACAGAATTAGCCAATAAGGTTGTTGATCTGGATGAGCAAGTTAACCAACTCGAAATTGACATTGATGAGAATTGTACCCAAATTTTAGCGAGACGCCAGCCTGCAGCAAGTGATCTACGTTTGATGATTAGTATTATCAAAACAATTACGGATCTGGAGAGGATTGGTGATGAAGCGGTTAAACTGGGTCGCAATGCACTTAAATTAAGTGATGATGGAAAAAACTCTCGCCAATATGTTGAGTTGAGGCATTTAGGCGAACATGTTATTACTATTTTAAATCAAGCATTGACGGCTTATGCCAGAATGGATGTAGAAGATGCATTAAAAATTATTCAGTCAGATCGTTTGATTGATGAAGAGTTTGATAATATTTCGCGTTTACTTATTACTAAAATGATGGAAGATCCAAGAGAAATAAAAAAAGCTTTGCGTATTTCTTGGTGTGCAAGAGCATTGGAAAGAGTTGGTGATCATGCAAAAAATATTTGTGAATATATTGTTTATCTAGTGAAAGGAAAAGATGTACGACACACCAGCATTGAAGAAATGAGACGCCAAATCCAAGATTAAATCTGAGCTTAGGTTTTTGTGAAAATTGTTTTTTAAAATCAGCGCCTGCAAAGGCGCTGATTCAGCTAATGAGTTAAGTATTTAAATACAACTATAACTCTATAATTTCGTAGCTATGAGTTATTTCAACGGATTTGTTTAGCATCATTGCGACTGAGCAATATTTATCTAATGACAAAGTGCAAGCCCTTTCAACTTGTGTTTGTTTTAACTGATTTCCCGCAATTTTGTAATGTGCATGAATTTTGGTAAAAACTTTCGGATCACTCTCTGCTCTTTCCGATGTGACATCGCAAGTACAGGTGACAATGTCTTGTCGTCCTTTCTGCAAAATCATAACAACATCAATCGATGAACAACCACCGATAGCCATTAGTACTAATTGCATCGGCGATGGATATTTTCCGTCGCCATCCATAGTTACTGTTTGACCAGATTCTGTTTTACCTACAAAAGTTAGATCGTGTTGCCATTCTGTAGATACTTTCATAAATTTTCCCCTTAAATTTTTTATGGATATTTTTAGTGTTAAAAATTGAAATAGTAAAAATTTTCTTGAAAGAAAGATTACTCGCTTCTGAGTTGAAATTCATTAATAATTATTTTGAGATAAAAAGGAAAATCTTATCGGATCCATTTATATATTGCTTTAACATTGGTTGACGAGGCTCACAATTGTCTTGAATGTGGATTGCATCAATAAATGTCGGTTGAATGGATTAAAACTGGCAGGTATTATCTGTTTGTCGCTGTGTTTTTGTATGGTAAAAAAAAATAGCCAAACAAACTCGACAATAGTGCTAGTATTATAACTAGGTTAAGTGCCGTACTAGGCAATCAGTCAAAACGGCATGAAGTGGAATTTAACATGGCATTGATTAAAGAACCCCTAACATTACCACACAATATTAAAAACGATCCTACACTTGAATGGTTCGTGTCGCAGTGTCATAAGCGGCGCTATGCTCCTAAGACAACGATCATTTTTGCGGGTGATAAGCCTGAAACCTTATATTTTTTAATAAAAGGTTCTGTGAGCGTATTAATTGAAGATGATGATGGAAGAGAGTTAGTACTTGCTTACCTTAATTCTGGTGACTTCTTTGGTGAAATGGGCTTGTTTGATAGCTTAAGTGATAGAAGTGCTTGGGTTCGTTCAAAAACTGAAACTGATGTAGCTGAAATTAGTTATGCAAGATTTCAGGCTTTGGTTAAAGAACAACCTGAAATTATGTTTAAGCTTGCGGAACAGATGGCTTTACGTTTACGTAAAACTAGCCGAAAGGTTGGTGATTTAGCTTTTATGGCTGTAACTGGGCGTGTTGCTAGAGCTTTGCTAGATTTAGCAAAAGAACCTGATGCTTTAACTCACCCAGAT
>JAUIHB010000378.1 GCA_030432465.1 Gammaproteobacteria bacterium | reverse complement strand
ATCGCAAAAACATCAGCCAACTCAATTATTCGACTTTCAATCCATTGACGGCGATATTCATAGTTAACCCCGGTATCCGCATCGACACCACACAGGAAAGTCCGCCTGACACAACGACTGATTAAGTGATAATAACTAGGGGTTTCTGGGTCAATTTGCTCTTTTCTGGGAATCGCCATTTATCGTCCTTGATAAATTGAATGGAGGGTTATTATTGCAAATCGGAACCTATCATTGAATCAGAAATACGGGATAAAACACCTCAGTAATTAACCATTGAATGTGTAGGAAATTGACAGTAAAGTGAGTGTCTGGAATTGGTCGTTTGGAGCGACAATGAATGATTAATATAATTCGCCATATTACAATTTTTTTTAGCCTATTTCACGCAGTAACAGTAATGGGTATCGAATATGTCGGTGTTTTAGATAAAAATAGTATATCTGAAGATATACTAAAAGCGGATTTGCTTATCAGTAAATACTCTCAAAACGATGCTTTAGGCGAAAAAGTTTTATCAGCAATTGAAGCTGTTAAAAATGATGCTTATCGACAATACTTTTTGTTCTATTATGAGATTTATAATAAAAATATTGAAATGAGTAGTGAGAGGGCCAACCAACTATTATCGAATAGCATACCACAAATGATTCTTGCAAAAAGTTTGTATTATGAATCTAAAGGTGATTTAGTCCGTGCAATTAATATCATAGAAGATGAAACTCATCATATTACTCGAGTGTTTTATGCTCGCATGCTTATAACTAATAATTTAGATATTGATAAAGGATTTTCTATTCTTAAATCTGAATCAGAAGACAATAATATATTAGCTAATGTTATTCTAGGTGCTTTTTATTCTGATATAGGTGATTATTTACTTGGTAATAAATATTTGTTGAAAGCAGTTGAGTCGGATGAGCCTTCAGTTTTTTATAATTTGGGTGTAAATTATTTTTATGGACGAGGGTTCACTAAAAATTTGAAACTAGCTGAAAAATACTTAGTTAAATCATTAAAGTTGGGATATGTTAAAGGTTTGTTTTATATGTTGGGAACTCTTTACAATGAGTTGAATGATCAAAAACAAGCGATTGCATACTGGATAAAAGCATCAGAAAGTGGAGAAGTTAAAGCTTATTATCAACTTGGAGATTTTTATCTTAATAATTACAAAAGCCACGAAGATGTTGATAAAGCAATTGAGTATTTTGAACTGGCAGCTAATAATGGCATAAGCCACGCCTATTTAAGGTTGGTAAGATTGCATATTGCTCTTTATAACTTAACTTTTGATAATCAATATTTAGACAAAGCATACAGTTATGTCAGGCAAGTTTCTAATTTTGATAAGAAAGCTGGAAGTCAACTCCATGAGCTCATTGTTAAAGCTAAAAGAAAAGTGAAGGAATAAATTAAATCAACCTATAGTGGCCAAGCTAAATATTCATAATATTTAACGGTTACATGTAGTCGTCCGAACTGACATCATAACTTTTTTTCTGTTTACCAAAAATAATCGTGGACAGACATTTTTTTCATCCAGAGAATGAAACCAATAATAATGATTAAATAACCAGTCGACGTAACAAAGCTTAAGTTTGGGGATGTAGCAAACGGCAAACTTAAAGTTGAGCTTGAAACCAGTTGGGTACTTGAATATGAAAATACTGGATTCAATAATTTTAATACTACGTTTAGCGTAGAAATTGAGTTATAATAATAAAATGCATGCGAATAAAAGCACTCGCATGATTTGAGCGTTATGCTCAAAATAAGGAGATAAAATTGAAGAAACTTTTAATCATTGCTACTACCATTTTGCCTGTATTTGCAGTACAAGCTCAAAGTAGCCAATTACTGACAATAAAAAATGTGAGAACCTATGAATCCAGTTTAATTGTTCAAGTGGCAGAAAATGTAAACTCCTCCTGCTCTTACCCCGATCATCTCCAGTTATCTAAAACTAATCAAAACTATCAAGCAAGCGTAAGCCTATTTATGACTGCTTGGGTCAGTGGAAAGAAAATCAAAGCTTACTATAACGGCTGTGGTGAAAATGCCTCTTCAACTGGTGGGAATGTGAATGTTACAGGTTGGTATATATACTAAGCATAACAAGTCTCTGTTGTAGATGAACGCAAAGCCAGTAGTTATGAGTAGAAATGAAATATTTGGCAATCATCATATTATTTAGTTTTTCCATTGCTACAAATGCAAGTGAGTTAGCAGCGTGTGCCGATGAGAAAAATAGCAATATATCAATAATAGAGCTTTCTCCTGCAAGATATCCCACTTCTCCGGTAGCAGAAATCGTTGAAGGTTATACGACTTTACAGGTTATTGTAAATCCTGATGGAAAATTGAAAACAGTAAGTGTTATGGACTCAAAACCAGAACGAAGGTTTGATCGTTCTGCAATTAAAGCGATCAAAAAGTCAGTTTTTTCAAAAAGTGAGCTCAAGGAAGATCGTTGTGGTATTTTTACTTATGAATTTAAACTTGAATAAAATTCATAACCAACTCGGTAAGTTGGTTGTGGTTGCGAAAACCAATAATATGGGTTAACTATTTACAGACAGCTATTTTTTGATCATTTGATAAACACAGATTTTTTCAGCCGCATATGAATATTATACCATTCTAATTTTTATTCTCTTATTTACCTACTTGATAATGATGTAAATAAGGTTAGTTGAATAAAGAATTTTGACTAGTGCATGTAGTAATCACGGACATATATGATTACCCGATAAAAGACAACTCTTTTA
>JAUIHB010000061.1 GCA_030432465.1 Gammaproteobacteria bacterium | reverse complement strand
GCATTGCTAGAATAACAAATGAAGCTAGCACTCACGGGGATTACGATGCAGGAACGCTTGGTGCATTAACCCCTGCTTATGCCAGTTTAGAAATGTTTAATGGTGATGAACCTCATCCAAGTGATGATGTTTATGCCGCAGCAATTATTGCTTACGAACTTTTTTCCGGACGTCACCCATATGATCGTATACCCGCTAATGAAGCCTTCGCCCAAAAGCTTCGTCCCAAACGACTGACAAACCTTAGTAAACAACAATGGTCTGCTTTGGAGTCTGGACTGCAATTAACACGTTCGACTAGAACACAAAATTTAACTGTGTTTCGCGACAAATTAATTAAGAAAAAGAAAACGCCAATTTTTAAATTCCTCAGCGCAGCACTTTTTTGTATCACGCTGACTATTGGCTACTTTGTTTTCTTTGGTCCCGATAAAATGAGTATTCAAGCAGAAGAAGCTTTCCAGAAAGCCAATGATTGCTTTGCCCAACAGGACTTTGAATGCGCACTCGATAAAACGGAGGCGGTTTTGGTTTTATTACCTGAACATGCTGAAGCTATAATATTACGTGAAAAAATTAAAAAACATATTTTTCAGCAAGAGCTTACTCAAAAACATCAAAATATCAAACAGTGCATTGCATCACAAGATGTTAACTGTGCAGAAAGAGAGCTTTTAAAACTGAAAGCCTTTGCAGCAACATCAGAAACCTATACAAAAGCCCAAGCAGAAGTAGCATTATTTAAAACGGATTACAAACGCAGTCAAACGCTTGCCGAAGCCAATATTTGTTTTAATAATCAAAATTATGTTTGCGCAAAAGAAAAAGCCAACCTGCTACTTTACATTAACAATAATGATAGTGAAGCACAAAAACTTATTCATAACGCAGATAAAAAGCTTGCAGAAATTGAGGCAACTCAAAACCAACTGAATAAAGACTATGCAAAAGCCTATAATCAAGCAAAAGCCTGCCATAAACAAAAAAGATATCAATGTGCTATCGATCATGCCAATCAAGCTATAAATCTCAAACCTGAAAGCTCCGCTTCACATGATCTTTTACAGCAAGCGAAAGTTGATTTATTGCAACAAGAAAGCAACTTAAAGAATGCAATTAACATGGTAAAAATTGGCGATGAATGCCTAAAAAATGTTAAATATCGCTGCGCCATTGCTAGTGCAGAATCAGCTCTGGCATCTGTACCAAATTACCCTCCTGCGCTTGAACTCAAACAGAAAGCAAAACAGGCTCAGAGAGACGTAATAAATCAAGACTGGAAATTAAATTAGTAACTAAAGGAAATTTAAATGCGTAAAATCAAACTTAGCTCAATTATTGTGGCCATATTGTCTTTTACATTACTCACCGGCTTTGGCTTTAAGTTAAAAGACTTAACCGATAAAGTTGAACCTAGTAGCAAAGAGTGTAAAGATGCTAAAGACAAATCAAAATGTAAGCGTAAACAAAAATTAGAAACAGCAGGTAAAATTGTTGCTATCGGTCTAGCGGCAAAAGCGATTCACGATCTGGTAGTTCATTTTGAATCAAAACAAACCCAAAATGAAAAAGAAACGGCAACTGAATATAAAAAGAAAAACAAAAGCATTCCCAAAAATGCCAAAGTTTACTCTTACGTTTCTAGTTTAAAACCTGGTCAAGCCGTGCCAACAGGCGAACCCATTAAAGTTGTTTCAGAAGTTAAAGTTGTTGCAGGCGAAAAGTCAAAAAAAGTAAAGTTACAAGAAAAAATAGAATTTTACGATAGCGAAAATAAAGATGAAGTTATTAAGTCGCTTGTTAAAGATATAAACAAGAAAAGCCAGCAAGCCGGCTCTTATACCAATAGTTTTACTTTTACCCTCCCAGATGGGATGCCACAGGGTATTTATCGTATTCGCACCGCTATTTTATTGAATGATAAAGAAGTAGAAAATACCAGTAATGATATGCAGGTTGTTTTCTTTAAGCCATTCGATAGCAGCCGACAAATAGCTATGTTGGCCCATTAAAAAAACAACTAGTTATTCGCTAACTTACAGAGCGTCAGCCAGAAAGTACACTCTGTAAGTCTTTCCGAAAATATTTACGAGATAAGCCTCTCATGATCAAGCAGTTCAAAAAACATCCTGAAAATAGTTGATTTTTGTTGCATATGCATTAAAATAAAAACTTGACTATGATAGAAAAATAAATGAGAATATTTCTCATTTGAATATTCACTCACTTAAACGACGAATTTTGAATTATGGCTAAAATTGCTTTAGAAAATGTACTAAGTGTTCACCACTGGAACGATAAACTATTTAGTTTTAGGACTACCCGCGATGCTAGTTTACGGTTTAGAAACGGTGAGTTTGTTATGATTGGTTTACCCGGAGAGAAACGTCCTGTATTGCGTGCATACAGCATAGCAAGTGCTAACTACGAAGAACATCTTGAGTTTTTGAGCATTAAAGTACCTAATGGTGAGCTTACTTCGCGCTTACAACATATTCAACCGGGTGATGATATTTATGTTAGTCGAAAACCAACAGGAACTCTAGTTGCGGATGATCTCAAACCGGGTAACAACCTTTATTTGATAGGAACAGGAACTGGGCTAGCCCCATTTTTGAGTATTATCTGTGATCCTGATGTTTATGAACGATTTGATAAAATCGTACTATTTCATGGGGTACGTACAGTTTCTGAGCTAGCTTACCGCGAATTTATTGAAGAGCAATTACCAGAAAATCCATACATAGGTGAAATAATTCAGGAAAAGTTGATGTATTACCCTTCTGTTACGCGTGAACCTTTCAAAAATCAAGGCCGTATAACAGATTTAATTACATCGGGGAAATTAGCTGATGATTTAGGCCTACCCCAATTAAACCCAGAGACAGATAGGGTCATGCTATGTGGTAGTCCAAGCATGCTAGAAGATATTCAAGTCTTATTAGATAGCTTAAATTTCCATATTAGCCCACGCTTAGGCGAACAAGGGGATTATGTCATTGAGCGAGCTTTTGTAGAATAATTCTGTGGACTAATGCCATTTTACATAGTTAAGTGGCATTAGGGCGTGTTTATCTTTCATTCTTTGAGATTGTTGCGGTTAAAATTTTGCCAATCGAGGCGCGCGGAGCGTGGTTTAGTCACTCTAAATCAGCGACAAGTAACGAAGAGTGACAAAATTTTAGCCACAACCCGTAGGGCCGAACCATTTTTTCGCCCTGCTGCGTTAAAAGCTGAACCTGTAGAATGACTACAGGATACATCTTTTGCCTTGCAGGACAAAAAAATGGCTTCGGCAATCTCAAAGAATGAAAGATAAACACGCCCTAGTCGTTTTCCTAAGCAATAAATTTATCCTGAATAAAAGTTAGTTTATAAAAGTTTAAGGTAGCTTTTTTTCCTTTTTCTGAACTGTTTTTTCAGGAAGTTTAGCTTTCGATGTTTCTTTTAATCTTAAGTTAAGCTGTTGTTGTCGATATTTCTCCATCAATTGTTCAGCTACTTTTTTTTCATCTTCCGTCGGCTCTTGATACCCTCTCGCTTTGCTCCAACCATATCCCCAACGGAACTCCGTTGGCCAGTAAGGGCTTCCTCCAACACGCACGCCTGCAAGCATTATTTTAGCAATCGTTTTTTCCCCAGTTTTCACAACACATTTTTTTAGTGCTTGATCTGCGGCAACCCGCTGTTCATAACTTCCACCTAACCAATAAGCCTCATCATGAGCTTCACAACACGCCAACCATAATTTTTTTTGTTCAAATGTGCCGTCAGGAAACGATGAACATCCATCGCTAGAAAAAGGCTTCAGTTCATCAGCACTTAACACCGGAATAACCATACCCAAACTGAGTATTAAAAATAGATTTATATGCTTCATTGATATTAAACTTATTTGTTTTTATGCATGACTTAAGTTATCACGGATTACTAACTGGAATGATCAATCACTATCTTCCAATTACCGTTAATTTTTTTCCAATATAAACTATAAAAACCCGAAGGCTTATCTTCTGCTCTTTGCAAAGTCCAGCGTCCCAAAACAAAGGCAGTTTCAGCCTTAGCTTCTACCTGTAAAATATCAAACTTTAGCTTCCCCATCATTGCCTTATTTGGATAAGATGTTTGATAGTTTTTCAAAGTCGTTTGCCAACCTTTTTTTATACCACTCTTACCAACAAACTTTAATTCTGGCGAGTTCCAATAAGCTTGCATAAATGCTTCCAAATCACCACGATTCCATGCTTGTTCCTGAGATTGCATAATTTCTCGAATTGCTGCCCCTTCATCTAGTTCAATAACAGGATCAGTGCACCCGCTTAAACCTATAGATAAAAATAAAGAGAATAATAAAATCCGCACAATTTAATCCCTACACAATACTTTTAATTTAATCAATTTATTAACCTGTTTGCTCGTTAGTTTTGGCTATATTCTAATTCAATGTCAGATTAATACTTCTCGCCTATGCAGCTTCTACATCCACAGCTACCACTTTATATTCTGGACATAAAGTCTCGCTATCACACTCACTGCTAGTAATGTTGTTAACCATATCCTCAGGAAAATGAAAGGTGGTGTACAATATTCCAGGCTTTACTTTTTTGCTGATCTGTATTTTTAAATTAACTTCACCACGAGCAGAAAACAAACGAACCTTTTGCTCACTCTGCAATTTTTTATTGGCTGCATCTTTAGGGTGAATTAACAAAATATCTTCGCTCACAATATCTTTGTTACCTGTTCTCCGAGTCATTGTGCCGGCATTATAATGCTCTAAATTGCGTGAAGTTGTTAAAATAAAAGGAAATTGTTTGGCATTATTTTTTATTTCATTGGTTTCGTACCAATCAAAATAATGGAATTTCCCTAAACCGCGTTTAAAAGATTCTGTATGCAATATTTTTGTGTCAGAGCCATCAGCTAAAACAGGCCACTGTTTACCATCATTACCTAGCTCATCCCACTTAACACCAGCAAAAAAAGGAACAATCTGTGAAATTTCCTGTAATAATGCTGCGGGTTCATAATCAACCTGTTCAACGCCCATCGCACGCATCACATCAACCACAATTTGTCCGTCAGATTTCGCATTACCCACAGGCTTAACAGCTTGTCTTACTGCTTGAATACGTCTTTCACCATTAGTAAAAGTACCTGACTTTTCTAAAAAGGAAGCCCCCGGTAGTACAACATCCGCTAATTTAGCGGTTTCACTCAAAAAGATTTCCTGTACAACAATAAAATCAATTTTATTTAAGCTATCAACAACATAATGATGGTTAGGATCAGACTGCGCAATATCTTCCCCCATGATCCATAAACCTTTTAACTTTCCCTTTTGTGCTGCTTCATACATTTGAGGAATTTTATAACCGATATTTTTTGGCATAGGCACAGCATATTTTTCTTCATAATATTTCTGGTTATCAGTATTATCGACGGGAAAATAACCTGCGCCTTGATGTGGTTGACATCCCATATCTGCAGCACCTTGAACATTATTTTGTCCACGTAAAGGATTGACTCCCACGCCTGGTCGGCCAATGTTTCCTGTCATCATTGCTAAATCAGCAATACTCATAACCGTACTTGAACCTTGAGAATGTTCGGTTACACCTAAACCGTGAAAACTCATAGCACTTTTTGCGCTGGCATAAGCAATAGCGGCTTGTTTGACTAAGGTTTGATTAACCCCCGTTATATTTTCTAACTCATTTACATTCAAAGATTTTATTGCTGCGACATAATCTTTCCAACCTTCACTACGACTTTGAATAAAAACTTCATCAATTAAATTAGCTTGAACAATAAAGAATGCCATCATATTAAGTAATGCAACGTTGGTTCCCGGACGTAACTGAAGATGAAAAGTTGCATAACGCGCTACCTCAGTCTCAACAGGATCAATAACTATGGAACCAATTCCCTTCATCAATTTTTGTTTGATTTTTGCACCAGTTACTGGATGTGCCGCGACAGGATTGGCACCAATAATCATAATAAACTCAGTAACATTTAAATCTTCAACCGAATTTGTTGCCGCACCAGTACCAAACGCAGCCTGCATACCAAAAGCGGTAGGCGAGTGACAAACACGTGCACAACTGTCAATGTTATTCGTTCCAATAGCAACCCGCATAAATTTTTGCATTAAATAATTTTCTTCATTAGTACAACGAGCAGAAGAAATTCCTGCTATGGCATCTGCACCAAAATTATTTTTAATTTGAGTAAATTTATCAGCTATCACTTGATAAGCTTCATCCCAAGTAGCTTGCACCAACTCGCCATTTTTTCTAATTAAAGGCTCTTTTAATCGATCAGGATGGTTATAAAAGCGCCATGCATAGCGTCCTTTTAAACAAGTGTGTCCAGCATTAACTTTGGCTTCATTAGGAGCTCGAATTGACAAGATTTCATTATTTTTAACTGAAACTTCTAAGTTACAACCGACTCCACAATAGGAGCAGATAGTTCTTACTTTTTCATCCGTTTGAATAGATTTACTTTGAAAGACGTCACTAATTGCAGCAGTCGGACAAGTTTGTGCACAAGCACCACAAGAAACGCACGCAGAATCATCGAAAGATAAATTTTCCCCTTTAATAATTTTGCTATCAAACCCTCGGCCTTTTACTCCTAAAACAAACTCACCTTGAATTTCGTCACACGCTCTGACACAACGATAACAATTAATACATTTAGATAAATCACTTCGCATATACGGGTGCGATGTATCTTTTTCATAATGACTATGATCAGCAGCATTTTTGTAACGAACTTCTCTGATCCCGACTTCAGCCGCAACATCTTGTAATTCACAGTTGCCATTAGACTCACAGGTTAAACAATCCAAAGGATGATCAGTCAATACAAGTTCAATTATATTTTTACGTAATTTTTGAATACTGGGAGACTGAGTTTGAATATGCATTCCCTGCGCTATCGGAGTATGACAAGAAGCCATTGTTTTGCTTTTACCATCACTCTGTAGCGCAACATCCACCGAACAAACTCGACAAGCACCATAGGACTCCAAACGCGAATCATCACACAAAGTAGGTATAGAAAAGTTATTTCTATTAGCAAACTGTAAAATACTTTCACCTTGCTCTATGGCAAATGGCTGCCCATTGATAAATGCAATATTGTCAAGTTTTGGATTACTAGTCATGTTTATGCCTCCACTACATCTATTCGTTGTAAGGATTCTGCTTCAAATAGCTCACTCATTTCAGATAAAAAATATTGCAGTGCATTTTTAACTGGCAATGGAACACCACCACCAAGTGCACATAAAGAACCTTTTTCCATGGTTTCTAGCAAGTCGTCTAGTAATTGCTTGTTAAGAAAATCTTTCTGATTAATCGCATCACGAAACATTTCCTTGCCACGAGTCGCACCTAAACGACAGGGAAAACATTTTCCACAAGATTCTGCGGCAGTAAACTCAAATAAGTGATAAACATATTCCGCAATACTTTGAGTTTCTGGAATACCAATAATACTGGCGTGCCCAAGTAAAAAGCCTTTTTCCTGAAAAGATTCAAAATCAATCGTTAATTTTTCAAAATGGCTGGCAGGAACAAGCCCACCTAATGGACCACCAATATGCAGCGCTTTTATCGGTACAGAAAACCCACCAGCCTTTTCTATCACATCTGACAACTTTTCTCCCATAGCAACTTCATAAATTCCCGGTTTATTAAAATGGCTATCTAATGATAACAATTTTGATCCGGTTGATTTACCATTACCAATTGCAGCATAGGTTTGTGGAGAGTATTGAAAAATCCAATGTATTGCGGCAAAAGTTTCAACATTGTTTAAAATAGTTGGTTTACCAAATAAACCTTTCACGGTTGGAAATGGTGGACGTACTGACACCATAGGCCTTTGACCTTCAATAGATCTTAATAGCGCAGTTTCTTCCCCACAAATGTAAGCGCCAGCACCACGTACAATTTTAAATTGAAACTTATAATTAAGTTGTTCAAGTATATTAAGTGATTCAAATTCTTCAATCGCTTCTTGAGCATTTATTACCGACTCAGGGTATTCATCGCGTATATATAAAACACCCCATTTGGCACCAGCTAAAATACCTGCGACTAACATACCAAATAAAATCGAGTGTGGTCTTTTTTCTAAGAGATATCGATCACTAAATGCACCGGGGTCACCCTCATCCGCATTACAAACGATATACTTTTCAAGAGCTTCCTGTTGGGCGCAGGACTGCCACTTAATCCCAGTCGGGAATCCCGCACCACCGCGACCTCGTAGTCCGGAGTCAATAATTTGCTGTAATAACTCATCATTTGAATATTGTTTTAGCAATTCAACTAATAAACCATAGTAGCTAGCAACATCGCTAATTTCTTCAGTGAGTATTGGTTGAGAAAGACAATTTTCAACATGATAATATTCTTGGGAAAAATAATAATCCGACTCGTCAGATTTAGCCTTAACGATTTGTGCTATCTGTTGAATATCTTTTCCAGAATAATTAACACCATCGATCTGAAAAGAGTAATTTTCATGACAACGCCCTAAGCAGGTAGCATGACCAATTTCGCTTTCATCAAACTGAGTTAATAACGCAGTTTTAACTTCTGTTTGAGTACCCGCACAAAGACATGAGGAGCCATTACACAAATAGGCTTTCTTATTGGCATTTTCTCCCTGAATAAAATCATAAGCCATAGATGCACCAAAAATATTGGCCTCACCAACTTTGTATTCACGTGCAATCTCTTTCAGCCTGACAGGCTCACCTTTTGCTCGAACAATTTGTTCAAATAGATTTTTATCTAACCCCTTCCTTGCAGCCAGACTAGCCAAGTTTTGTGACATTTTTCCATCCTGATAATATCGTTACTAACCACTTAATTAACGATTAATAATTTAGATTTTGATTCAACTAGCCAATTTTTATAATAAAAGCCTTCATTCCAAATAGTTTTGATGCGATGTATAAAGGTTAAAACGATTATCTTGAGTAAACCCTACTAACATAATATTAAATTGGTTTGCTGCTTGAATGGCTAAACTTGTTGGAGCACCTAACGCAACGATTAAACTAAATCCAGCCATGATAGCTTTTTGCATCAATTCGAATCCTACCCGACCAGACAACACAAGAATACCGGGTTGCTGTAAATCATTTTTTTGTAGTTCATAACCAATCAATTTATCTAACGCATTATGGCGCCCTACATCTTCAAAAAATGATGACTCCTGCCAGTCGATCTGCTCAGCCTTAACATAAACAAACCCAGCCGCATGTACCCCCCCTGTTTCACTAAATAACGGTTGTTGCGATAAACGTTTTCTAAGCATCTTTATTAACGGCAAAGAAAGCGAGATTGGTATTGCTTTTAATGGCTTGAGCGGCTTTAATTCTAACGCTTGTAACTGTGTTTTACCACACAGTCCACACCCTGAATGACTAACATATCGTCGCTGAATCTTTTCAAGATTAAGTTCAACTTCAGGTGACAAAGTAATCTCTAATTGATTGCCATCAAATAATTCAATAACAGATTGAGATAGCAATTCTTCATGTTTAACCAAATGACTTGCAGTTGGGCTAGCCACAATCTGATTAATGCCTATAACATCTTGTGCTCTGGAAATTACACCTTCACTCAATAACATCCCTAAAGCCAGATATTGATCATTCCCGGGAGTTCGCATGGTAATAGTAAAAACTTGTGAGTAATCTCGGTGTAACAAACTCAACTGCATAGGCTCTTCTACAGCCACAACATCTTCAGTTAACTGACAGCCATCAGTCGTCACCTTAAAGCGATTGATAGATATTTGCGTATTTTTCAACTTATTAGACATTTGTCTCAACAATTAAAAAGGAAATATCAAACATCATACCAAAAATTCTGTATTACTTAGTCTTATAACGAAAACAATCAGTAGTATGATCGTTCACCATACCTACAGCTTGCATAAAGGCATAGCAGATTGTTGTTCCGACAAAAGTAAATCCTTTTTTTTTCAATGCCTTAGCCATTGCGTCAGACTGAAGATTACTGGTTGGTACCTGCTGCATAGACTTCCAATGATTAACAACAACTTCTCCATCAACAAAACTCCACAAAAAATCAGAAAAAGGCTGCTCATCATTGATTCTTAAATAGGCTTGGGCATTTTTACGGAACCCATAAACCTTTAATTTATTTCGGATTATTGAAGGATCCTGAAGAATCTTATCTAATTGTTTATCTGTCATTTTTGCCATTTTTTCCGGATCAAATTGGTGGAATAAACGACGATAGTTTTCCCTTTTTTTCAAAATAGTAATCCAACTAAGGCCCGCCTGAGCACCATCTAATAACAAATGCTGAAAGAGCAGCTCACTCTCATATACGGGCACTCCCCATTCAGTATCATGATATTCTTTATAAATAGGATCTTTTCCAACCCAGCTACATCGTTGCATTAATCTGGCGCCCCCATTATCCACCTTTGGTAAAAAAGCTTTTAATTGTTAATAAAAAGCTTGTATATTAGCGACTTAGCAACTTTTTAGTATATACTTATGAAAATAAGAGTCAATTTAATCACCGCTAACAACTAATATTAAAGAAGTCCCATTGTGAGCAAATCATTTGACATAGATGTATTTAAAAAGAACACGCGCGATTTTATTCAAACGTGGCAGAAAAAGTTTGGTCATTTATCTGAATCAGTGTCTCGTTCCGGTATAGAGGGTGCTACTCACTGGCTAAAATCACACCATCAACTCGAAGAGCTCAAAGATGCGATTGAAGATTTGCTCGTCGCCAGTCATGAAGAAGACTTTCGATTAGCGCAAGTTGAAACAACCTTAAATAGTTTTATATTACCAGAAGAAGATCAAGGTCAAGCCGAATGGTATAAAACAGCGGATAATTTACTCACGAGTTTTGAAAAAAAATTAATCGAAGAAGAAATTTTTGACAAACAGTTACTCGCAAGTACACTGAATGAATTAAAATTTATAAGTCAAGCAGATGATTTTCATCAAAGATACCAAATGCTCTCCATTCAACAAAAGGTGACTCAATTGTACAAAGAACTCCAACAAGCCTTGATCGATTTTAAAGAAATTGAAAAAAACAAAATGAGTACTCAGCATGAGCAAGAAAAATTAAAAATTGCTGAACTAGAAAATCAAAAAGCTCAAGCAGAAGCCAAAAAAGTCATGATGGAAAACATGAAAATTAAGGAAAAAAGACTGGCTATTATCGAAGAAAAAAAGCGAAAACAAGCAGAAAAAGAATTATTAGAATCTCAAGGTAAAATAGAACTAGAACAATCTGAGCTCAATGCAAAAAATGCAGAAATTGAAAGACAATCAAAACTGCAAGATGCCTATGTAGATTTACAAATTGAAGAAAAAATAAATAACTGGTCAATCGATCAAGTGACAGCATTACTTCAACAAAAGCTAGAGAATACAGGAATATCTTCAGAACTTAATTATAAGTTGACCGGAATTATTGAAGAATTGAATAACGAAAAGTCAGAATAATATATATTCAAAGAACTACTTTAAATTATATTTTTTTATTATTTTTTCACAAGAACTTAATGTAGATTCTAATTCAAAAATAAATGCTTTAATATCTTGCTTTGCTGGTTGCATTTCATTTTTTAATTGTGTATCCAGTTTTTCAGCATGAGATAATAGTAACATCATTCCCATTTCACCAGCAGATCCTTTCAGTTTGTGTATTCTTTTTTGTGCTTGCTTTAAATTATTGTCTTTAACATATTTTTCAATATTATGGGGATCCAACTCATGTGTCTTATAAAATATACTCACTAAATCCAAAGCTAATTCTTCACTTTCAAATTTAGTAATAATATCTTCAAAAACAAATGGTGCTTCATTATTTTCTTCTTGCTCAATTAATTGAATATCATCAGGCTCTTCAAATAAATATTTTTTAAACTCAAAATCACTCTCAAAATATTGATCGATTACTTTAAATAAAAAATCGATATCAATAGGCTTACCAATATAATCATTCATCCCGCAACTCAAGCATTTCTCTCGATCACCACGCATAACATTTGCTGTCATAGCAATGATAGGTAACTCTTCCAATGTATAAATTTTCCTAATTTCTTGTGATGCAATATAACCATCCATTTTAGGCATTTGTATATCCATTAAAATCAGATCGAAACGCTGTTTTTTAACTTCAGCTAATGCATCGATACCATTATCAACAATCACAACATCAGCACCAGATTTTTCTAATATTTCTCTGGCAACTTGTTGGTTAACAGGGTTATCCTCTGCTAACAAGATTTTTCTGTTAAATAGAAAGCTAGAATAGTCTTGTGTATTATTAAAACGAGTTGTATTTAAAGTTTCTAAATCATTTTTTAGTAGTTTTATTAATGTTTTCTTCTTTAATGGTAGATTCACGACTTTGAAAATTTTTTTATCCCAAGAATAGGAACTCAATACTTTATCTGAGTTAATCAAAACAAAACAGGCGATATCAGGATTTTGATTTAACCACAACTTCAGTATCTTTATAAGATATTTTTTAGCACAATCATACTCAACAAAAATATGAGTAATTTTATTTTTTAAGCTTTCCACAATAGTATCACTTGAGACACTATCACAGTTTATAGACTGGAACTCGACATTATATCTTTCACAAAAATATTGATATGCTTGAATTTGATTTTCACAATTTGAAAAATATAAAACACTGGCATCAATTTTTAATTGATTATCACCATCGGAACTAGGTTGCTCAGCAATATCAACTGTAAATGAAAATTGACTTCCTTTGTCTATCTCACTATCAACAACTATCTTTCCTCCCATTAATTGAACTAATTGCTGACAAATACTTAAACCTAATCCTGAACCTCCAAACCTTCTGGTTGTAGTGTCATCAGCTTGAGTAAAAGACTGAAATATTTTCTCTTTTTGCTCTGGAGAAATACCTATACCACTATCTTCTACGCTAAAAAATAATTTCCCTGGTGAATTTTCTTGAATTTTTATAACAATAAATCCTTTATCTGTAAACTTAACAGCATTACCAACTAAGTTTATTAAAACTTGAGAAACTCTAAGAGGGTCACCTACTCGCATTAAATTGACATTAGGATTAATAATTAAATTAAAATCTAATTCTTTTTCGTTTAATCTTGTTGCAAATAAGTCAATCAAATTATCTAGAATCTCTGATAAATTAAAACTCAATTCTTCCAATTCCATTTTTCCTTGTTCCATTTTAGAAAAATCAAGGATATCGTTTATAATACCTAATAAGGACTTGGCTGAAACGAGGGTTTTATTAACATAATCTTGCTGTTTTTGATTAAGTGGAGTGTCGTCAAGCAAACATAGCATTCCCAAAATACCATTCATTGGGGTTCTTATTTCATGACTTACTGTTGCCAAAAATGCAGATTTTGCTTCATTAGCTTCTTCAGCTTTTTTTGTTTTTTCTGCCAAATCTGAGTAGGCTTTTTTTAGTGCTCTTTCCGCAGATTTTCGCTGTAGAGCATCAGCAATATGAGTAGAGACAAAACTAAGAATTTCTATTTCTTTATCACCGTATAAATATTTTTTATCATAACTTTGAATTATCATAATACCAAATATTTCATCTCCAGACATCAAGGGTACGCCGATCCAGTCGACCGCATAGTTCCCTTGATGTACGATGATTCCTGTTTTTTCCAGCTCAACAATTTGCTCGTGATTTAAATGAACGATACAGCGATTTTTGTAAACATAGCTCGTCAAACTTTTTCCTATTGGCATAGTTTCAGGAATATTTTTATCAATAGCATCAGCTATATATTCAAAGTTAAAAATATTTTTTTGTTTGTCTACAAGTGCTATATAAAAACTTTTTGCATACATTAGCTTAGAAATTATTTCATGTAGACGTCTATAAAGTTCATATTCTGTAGCAAAATGCGGTGTTTCTGAAATTTTATACAGAGCATTTTGTAAATTTTCTGACTCTTTTCTTTGTTGTATTTCTTGTTGTAATCGTTGATTGCTTAAGGTTAATTCATAAGTACGCTTTTTAACTCTTTCTTCTAAACCTTTACGATACTCCTGTTTTTCTATTGTCGAAACGATAGATTGTGCAACAAATACTAAAAGCTCTTCATCAGCTTGAGAAAAATCAATATTTTTATCATAGGACTGAACAGCCATAACCCCTCGTACACCATCTGAAAAAATCAAAGGTATACCGAGATAATATTCAGAAGCGGTTCCATATAACTGAATTTTTCCAGAGTCATTCAAATAATTAATACGTTTCTTATCAATATGCAATAATTTGCTAGTTTCAATAACTTGTTTAGCTAAACTTTTATTTTTAGCTTCTTTTGATAATTCTTTCAAACTGTCATAATCATACTGGTGATCCGAATCCACCATGTAGACCCAGTTCATCTCATCAGACAACCTATCCCAAACAGCGATATAAAAATTTTCTGCATAAACTAAAGATTTTATTGCAAAATGAATTTTTGCAAATAACTCCTGTAAACTTATATTTTCATTTGCTAGTTTAGAAACGTAATACAATGCAGCTTGAACTGACTCACTTCTTTTACGCTCAATAATTTGTTGTTGCAAATTAGAGTTAGTTTCAGCTAGTTTACTGGTTCTTTCCTCAACTCTTTTCTCTAATGCTTTTTGCGCCTGCTTTCGTTCAAGAGTTAACGCAATATGGTGAGAAACAAACTCTAAAAGCTCTTGTTCTTCCTGCCCTATCACCTTATTAGAATCATAACTTTGGATCGCAATAATGCCTATAATATTGTTATCGATTTTTAAAGGAACTCCTAACCAAAACAATGATTCTTTACCAATATATTTAGGAGACTCGCCATAAACTTCAAGTTTATTTTTTGGTGTTCTTAGAACAGATTTTCCAGACAACAAAACTTTACCTGTGGTTGTTCCTTTTATGTCTTTCAGAGATAGCTTTTTAACTATTGTTTTATCTAAGTAGTCTTCTTTATCCACAAAGTAGACAAATTTTAAATTTTGTTTTACTTCATCAAATAAACAAATATATAAATTTTCAGCATAAATAAGTTGAGAAATAATT
>JAUIHB010000377.1 GCA_030432465.1 Gammaproteobacteria bacterium | reverse complement strand
ATTGCATTTGAAATAGTTGCAATTGTCTCGTTTGGCGACCAGATACCATTCGCTAAGTAGCGCGGAACAGTGTCGTTGAGGTTAGTTGCCGCAATGAACCTTTTTATAGGTAAACCTAATGTTTTTGCAATGATGCCTGCACATAAATTACCAAAGTTGCCGCTGGGCACCGAAATTACCACTTCTTTGCGTTTATTTTCAGGCAATTGCGCAAAAGCATCAAAGTAATAGCAAACTTGAGCGAGCAGGCGAGAAATATTTATTGAGTTGGCAGAGTTTAATCCAATGGTATTTACAAGTTCTTGATGATCAAAACACCGTTTTACTAACGACTGACAGTCATCAAAGCTTCCTTCAACTGCTATTGTGTGGATATTGTTGCCAAGTGTGGTAAACATTTTCTGTTGAAGTTCGCTTATTTTTCCTTTTGGAAATAAAATAACAACTCGAATATTTTTAAGACCATGAAATGCATGTGCAACTGCTGCTCCTGTATCACCAGAGGTTGCAGTTAAAATGGTGATTGGCTGATCGTTATTAAAGCTTTGTAGGCAGTTAGCCATAAAATTGGCACCAAAATCTTTAAATGCTAAAGTTGGTCCATGAAACAGCTCCAGACAAAAAGTTGAATCATTTACTTCTTTAAGCTTGGCTGGAAAAGCAAATGTTTTTTCAATAATTGTCTTTAGTTGAGATGCGCTAATGTTTTCTGCAACAAAGTTTTCTAAAATAATTTGATTGCGTTCATGAGTTGTAAGTTTGAGAAGCTCATCAATATTTTTAAGTGTGGGAATTTTTTTAGGAAAAAATAGCCCTTGATTGTTTCCCAATCCAGTTCTAACCGCTGTTTCAAAGTCGACGACTTGTGTTTCATCTTTTAAGTTATTGAGCTTCACGACTGTTCTCTTTTAAATTTGTTTTAAATTAGTGGACATTAATGACTATCAAGTTTATTTAACTGGTGCCTGTAATACTTCTTGCCCCTGATTGATCTGCTTTACAAATGTGTACAAAACCTTGAGGGGTTTGCAAATAATTAGAGTCTAGCCAATTAGCTTGTTGTTTTGCTTGCTCTAATGTTTCACACACTGAAAAAATGGTTGGTCCAGAGCCCGATATTCCTACTGCTAAGCTGCCTTGCTCCAGAAGTGATTGTTTAACCGCATTAAAGTTAGGGAGCAAAGATGCACGGTAAGGTTCTGCGACAACATCAACTAAATAAGAAAATGCTTCCTGTTTCTCCTGACGGTAACTTGCGTCAATGAATCCAGCCAAATTCTGGCCAAACTGAATAAGAGTTTGACGAGAATATTGTGCAGGCAAAATTTCTCGTGCTGCTTTTGTGCTGACTTTAACATCAGGGTAAGCAATTACCCAGTAAACATCATTAAATAAAGGTAATGCTTGAGAGATCTTGTTGGGGTGGTTTAGCATTAATTGCAAACCACCAAGATAGCAAGGGGCAACATTATCATAGTGAAGACTTCCACTGATGGCCGCTTCTAGCTCACCCATTAAGTGTAATAGTTCATCTTGTTTAAAAGGAGATTGATAGTATTCATTTAAAGCAACAAAAGCTGCAACAATGGAGCAAGCGCTGGAGCCCAACCCGCTACTGACAGGAATATTTTTATGTAGTGTTATTTTTACTGGTGTAGGCTTTATTTTTTTCTCGCTGAGTGCAAGCTTAAAGCGTAACAAACATTGCCATACAATGTTACTTTCTTTATCTGAAGGAAGTTTGTCAGAATGTTTGCCTATCATTAAAAATTCATCAGAAAAGCTTTCCGTTGAATTAATATCAGAAACGCTTTCAACAGTAACAGTATCACCAATATGTTCTCCATTAATAGGAGATAAAGCGAGACCTAATGTATCAAAGCCAACACTGACATTACCAATTGATATGGGAGCAAAAATAGATACAGTCATAATAATTTCCAAGGTTTAGTGTTCTTGATCCCAAGCTAAGGTACGCAGTATATCACCAAATAAACCCGCAGCGGTGACGGCTGAACCAGCACCATAACCTCTGATAACAAAAGGTCTGGGTTGGTAATAGTGAGTATTGATAGCTAATGCATTTTCTCCTTCCAGTACAGAATATAAAGGGTGTTGAGAATTTACAGATTGGATACTGACTTTGCACTGACCGTTTTCTATTTTGGCAATGTAACGTAACACTTGATTAGCTTTTTCTGCTTGCTCTATTTTAGCTTGAAACTCTGAATCAAACTCGGGAAGTTTATCAATAAAGGTTTGTGCATCTGTTATATCTGCCAATGCTTGAGGTACAACGGGATCTAATTGAATATCTGAAAGTTCAAGTGCCAGACCTGCTTCTCTGGCAATGACTAAAACTTTTCGTGCGACATCTAAACCACTTAAATCTTCTGCTGGGTTAGGTTCGGTATAGCCTAACTCACGGGCTTTCATTGTAGCTTGTGATAGGCTCAATCCTTTATGTATTTCACCAAAAATATAAGATAAAGAGCCTGATAATATTCCCTCAAATTGTACCAGTTGATCGCCTGCGCGAAATAAACTCTGTAAGTTATCAATAACAGGTAATCCTGCACCAACATTGGTTTCATATAAGAAACGTTTTTGTTTTTGATTAGCGATATCACGCAACTTGTTGTAATAGCCCATGTCAGCCGTATTTGCTTTTTTATTAGCTGTTACAACATGATAACCTGCAGCTAAAAAGTCTGCATATTGCATCGCGATATCATTATTGCTGGTACAGTCAATAATAACGGGATTATTTAAATGAGATTCACTACTGAATTTTTCGATTAGAGC
>JAUIHB010000060.1 GCA_030432465.1 Gammaproteobacteria bacterium | reverse complement strand
TCACCAAGTCCACCTTGCCTTTTCACACACAATGAAAGGCCAAGATTATAATATGGATTTACTACAAAAATTTATCGATCAACAAGCAACACTCATCGATTACGAACCAATAGTCGACAATAACGGAAAACGAAAAATAGCCTTCGGACGATTTGCAGGCATTGCAGGTGCTGTTGATAGTTTTCACATTGCTGGTAAAAAATTTGCTGCCAAAAAGCTAGCAAGTAGTTTAGAAAACGTACGACAAACATGGCAATATACATCTATAGAAGAAATCAAAGAAAGTTTCTCCGCGATAGATCTTACTCAAGGCGAGCCCCTACAAGTAGTTATAGTTGGTACTGGTAATGTGGGTAAAGGTAGTCAGGAAGTTTGTCAATGGCTAGGTTTACCGGAAATTAGTGCCGAAGAACTCTTATCAGGAAAAAGACCAGAAGGTAATTGGTATGCAATGGTTAGTAGCCGGCATATAAATCGGCATAAGAATAATAAAGCATTCGATATGCAAGAATTCATAAAACAAGGGGCTGAAAGCTACGAAAGCACTTTTGATCAACTTTTAGGCAAGTTTGATATATTGCTGCAAACACCTTACTGGACAGTAAAATATCCGAAGCATCTAACCAAAGAAAGAATGCAGGCTAATCTAGACAAACTCCCCTTAGTTATAGGCGATATTAGTTGTGACATCAATGGTAGTTTAGAGTGTACCACTCAGATAACAGATATTGACACACCAGCGATCACTTATTGCGCTAAAAAAGATGAAACAATAAATGGTGTTATCGCAGATGGTGTTACCGTTGTATCAATAGATAATCTTCCTTGTGAACTATCACTAGATGCATCAAATCATTTTTCAAACATCCTTAAAAATTATTTGCCAGATATTATGAATATCGACCTGAGCCAACCACTTGAAAAGTCAGGATTAGATCCTGATCTGGCAAAAGGTGTAATTGTTTATAATGGGAAGTTAACAGCAAACTTTCATTATTTACAAACTTATCTGGATGAATACAACTCAAAAGTTAACAGTTAAGCAAGTGATTAAAAAGGGTAGCATCTACCCTTTTTATTTCTTATTCTATGACTCTTTAATGTTACTCTGCAATTAAAGTCAAAATTTCAGTATCATTACAACTAAACCAACCATGAAAAATTCGATCTATAGCTAAAGTCTGCTCTAAACTTTCGCAAAGTCTTAATTTAAAAAATTGCTTCGATAACGATATTTCAACAACTTCTGCAGCAGAAAAACCAAAATATTTCTTTACCGTTGGATATAACGCTTTAAACAGACTTTCCTTTGCTGAAAAGACAAGAGTTAACGCTTGAATAAAATCCAATTCAAGCGTTCTTAAATAAACCTCTTCTGACTCAGAAATAATACTGGACTTTATATTCCCAGCAGTTTTCAGCGACATCACATCTTCAATATCAATACCCACTTTTGAATACACTGAATTCATAGACGCAGCACAAAACGCTTTAGTTTTTGTATGGGAAATAGAAGCAACAATTCCTGCTGGCCAAACAGGACTTCTATTTTCACCAACAGGAATATCAACATCAGCCAAACCTAAATCATTCAGTGTTTTTTTTGCAATATAACGCCCTGCCAAAAACTCAGATTTACGCTTGTCTACAGCTCTTTCTAAGTGCTCCAAGAACTTAACATCTAAACGTTCATACTCAGCTTGACTAAAGGAACTATTATCATAATCACAAGAATAAATAAGCAGTTCTGGGTAAGACGTTAATTTTATTTTTTTAGTTTTCAGAATGAAACTCATACATCAACTCACTTTTCCTAATGTGATATTTGAATGCATTGATAAAAAAATTATTTAAATTTTGATATCAAATTCATCACTATCCATATAGGCAGGAAATTTAATTTTAAACTTTTCTAGTTCAGAAAAATCAAGCTCACAAAATAGAATGCCAGTTTGATCATCTTGTATTTTTGCTATTGTTTCACCTAAATAATTATATACTGCAGTCCCCCCAGAATGAGTAACACCATTGCCATCACTTCCAACTCTGTTAACACCTATCACATAAGCTTGATTCTCAATTGCTCTTGCTTGTAATAAAACATCCCAAGCATTTCTTCTTGCGGCAGGCCAATTAGCAATATTAATTAATAGCTGATAGTCATTTTTATTTCTTGACCAGACAGGAAAGCGTAAGTCATAACAAATATTAGGCAATATATTAATATCTTTAATTTTAAAAATTTTTCGTTCTTTTCCTGCTATAACAAAATTCTGTTCGTTTCCCATCCGGAACAAATGTCTTTTATCATAAAAATCAATCTGACCATCTGGCTTAACCCAATAAAACCGATTAACTTTTTTATTCTTTTTTTTAACTAATATCGAGCCAGCAACAACCGCATTTAATTTATACGCCTGAACTTTCATCCATTCCAGCACATCTGAGTTTATAGCATCTTCTTCACACCCTTCAACATTGATGCTGAATCCTGTACTAAAAGTTTCAGGTAAGAGTAGCAAATCTACTTGAGGCAAATCTTGCAACATAGACTTTAATTGAGAGATGTTTTTTTGTTTATCCAGCCAGTTGATATCAAACTGAACAGCTGCGACTTTTAAAGTTGACATAGCTTTTCCGCCGCTGCTAATAAGGTACTTTCATTCTTTGCAAAACATAAACGAATAACTTTATCTTTAGTTGTATTTTTATAAAATGGGCTTAACGGTATTGCAGCAACACCGACTTTTTTAGTCAACCAGTGGCAAAATTCGATATCATTTAAATTAGATATAGCTTGATAATCTAACAATAAAAAATAAGTTCCTTTTGATGGTAAAATTTTAAAACGCGATTTTTTCAAAGCATTAGACAGAATGTCTCTTTTTTCTTGATAGAATAAAGATAACTCAGTTATATGTTGCGGATGATTCTGCAACATAGAAGAAATACCAATTTGCGCAGGTGTAAATGTTGAAAAAGTAACATATTGATGAATTTTTCTAAATTCTTGAGTTAGTAACTTGGGCGCACAGATATACCCTACTTTCCAACCAGTACAATGATATGTTTTACCAAAACTGGAAACTACAAATGCACGTTCAAACAATTTAGGATATCGTAAGACGCTTTCATGTCGAAAATTATCGAAAGTCATAAACTCATAAACTTCATCACTAATAACATACAATTCATTTTCAACAACTAAGTTTTGAAGCTGCTGCAAGTCTTTTTCGCTTAGTAAAGTTCCCGTAGGATTGTGAGGTGTATTAATAATAATAGCGCGCGTATTTTTATTAATTAACTGACTAACAACATCCCAATCCACCTGATAATCAGGCGCATTTAAAGTCACATGCCGACATATGCCTCCAGCCAGCTCAACGGCAGGTTCATACGAGTCATAGGCGGGATCAAAAATAATAACTTCATCATCTTGACGAACTAAAGTATGAATAGCTCCCCACAAAGCTTCAGTTGCTCCAGAGGTAATCGTAATATTATCCTGAGCTTTCACCTTAGTGGCATATTGACGTTCAATAAGTAGTGCTACCTGTTCTAACAGTGATGGTAATCCTATTGATGGCGCATATTGATTTTTCCCTGATTCGATCGCATTTTGTATACTGTTTTTTAAAAATTCAGGAGTATCAAACTCAGGAAAACCTTGAGATAAATTAATGGCATCATACTCAGATGCCATTAATGACATTTCCGTAAAAATGCTAGTTTTTAATTCAGGTAACTTACTTTCAAAGACAGACATTAAATCATTCTCACTTTTGCGTATTTAAAGATTTTCAGAGATATCTGTTAAAAAATTTATATATCAAACTCAGCCCAAATAGGCGCATGATCACTAGGTTTTTCCATACCACGAATATCATAATCAATATCCGCAGCAAGACATTTTTCGTATAATTTTTGTGTCGCTAAAATTAAATCAATACGAAGCCCTCGTTTAGGTTCATCAGAAAAGCCTTTGCTACGATAATCAAACCAACTAAAACGATCTGTCACTTCGGGAAAATGCTTACGATAAGTATCATATAATCCTTTATCGACAATTTGCTGTAACCATTCACGTTCCTCAGGTAAAAAACTACACTTCCCAGTTCTCAACCAGCGCTTGGCATTCTGCTCTCCAATGCCAATATCCTGATCTTTAAATGATATATTCATATCCCCAACAACAGCCCAATTCTGAGCTATTTTTTCTGGTGTCATATAAGCATTTAAATCTTCATAAAACTTAGCTTTAGCAGGAAATTTTGTTGGATGATCACGACTTTCGCCCTGAGGAAAATATCCATTAAAAACAAATATTTTTTCATCCTTTCCTTGATGCTCTGTAATAACAACTCGCCGCTGTGCATCTTCCATATCTCCCGGAAAACCTTTCTCAAAGGACAATACAGGTTGTTTGCTTAAAGTTGCAACACCATAATGTCCCTTTTGACCATGAAATACTGCGTGGTAACCTATTGACTCTATAATGTCATGAGGAAACATAGGGTCATCAACTTTTGTTTCTTGTAAGGCTATAACATCAGGTGCATAAGCATCAACCAGAGCTTGTAATTGGTGAGCACGGGCTCTTAAGCTGTTAATATTAAAACTAATAATTTTCATGGTATTCTCTTAAATATTTTAGGTAGTAAAAAGTTAATCGATATTCTTTTTGTCTTTATGCGTTAACGCCCCAGATCCATTGTAAATACTTTTCACTTGGCAGTGCATTTTTAAAACTCAAATAACAGGTATTTGGATCGATACTCGTCAGTTTACATTCGGTATGATGCAATCTCTCTCGACGAAAATAGCTAATACTAATAATCTCACCAATTGGGTAAGATGCTATTAACTTATCTAGTTCAGCATGCGTCACTCTTACACTATCTATAGCAATAATTGTATCACCATTAGAAAGACCTGCAGCCAAACCACAGGAACCCTCAGCAACTGAATGTATCTTCGCCCCCAAATTATCAGGTTTATGAACTACCCCTAAATAACTTGTTTTTGGCCTTTCTGTTAATTGAGTGTTATACCCACCTTTTTCATTAAAAGTCATTTGTGGAATAATTTGATAATTGACGTCAACTTGCTCAAAAACAGCCGCCAAATCTAACTCATCAACAGAGTATAATATTTTTTTGAAAAAGCTCTGCATCGACTTTCCAACAAGCTCTTTCGCTAACTGTTCAATTTGGTTTTCACCTAACCCTTTACCTGTCTTTCCGTACTTCTGCCAAACAATCCGCATTAAATCATCCAATGATTTTTTTCCATCGGTTAATTTCCTAATTTCAAAATCCAAACATAAAGCAACCATCGCTCCTTTACTGTAATAACTCACAATACCATTAACCGCATTTTCATCTTGTTTATAAAACTTAGTCCAAGTATCGAAGCTTGACTGAGTGACACTTTGTTTAAAACGTCCCTTGCCGCGCAAAGTTTTAGTTAGAGTATGAGCTAGCATTTCCAGATAACCTTCAGGAGAAACAGTTCTCGCTCGCGCCATTAAAAGCTCATCATAATAAGAAGTTATTCCTTCAAAAAACCATAAAAGTTCGGTATGTACTTCTTGAGTTAAATCCATCGGAATAAACTTGGCAGGCTTAATTCGCTTTACATTCCAACTATGAAAATATTCATGACAGCATAACGATAAAAAGGTACGGTAATTTTCATCTATTTTTGTTACATCAGCGCCACGTAATGGTAGATCTTTGAAACTACAATGCAACGCCGTAGATGACATATGTTCCAACCCACCAAATCCATCTTTTAGCACAAATGTCATAAATACATATTGTTCAAATGGAGGTTTATTATCACCAAAAAACTCTACTTCTGTTTCACAGATTTTTTTTACATCTTTGGCTATTCTTTCCAAATCAATATTTTCTGGCGCTTCCGTGAAAACCATTTGATGAGGAATACCTTTCACATCAAAACCAATGGATTGATAATCAGCAATTTCAACTGGATGATCAATTAAATCTTGGTAGTTATCACAAATATATTTGCCAAATCCATTCGCATCAATTTTTTTACTTGCCATCGAAGTGGCAACTTTCCATGATTTTTCTAAAGCATGCTGAGATGCTTGAATAATAACGGTATGCTCTTCATCTTGATAGTTTTCAATTTTTAAAAATAAACTGGTACCATTAAAAAATCCATGACAGTTATCTAAATGTGCTGAACGAACGGATAAATCCCAAGCATAAACTTGATACACCAATTCCAAACACTCAACATCCTCTAACAACTGCCAACTAGATTTATCCAGCTTCTCAATGGATATATCCTGACCTTTACAATTTCCCTTTAAACAGATTATATTTTTTGCAAAATCTCTTATCATATAACTGCCAGGGATCCAGGCAGGTAAAGAAAATTTCTGTCCTTGATGTAGTGAAAAATTAATATTTAATTTCACCTCAAAGAGATGTGCATTTGCATTTTCAAAACTGACCGTATAATGAATCATAATACTCCCAGACAAAAGTAACTTAATTTAGCTGACCTAATTTTCGCTGACGATTAAAATAGACAAATAATAGACCGCCAGTCGTAGTAAGTGACAAAGGTAATAATAAAGCATACTGACTACTTTGAGGTGATAAAGAATCTAACCATTGATAGAAACTAATACCCAAAAATGGGGCTATCACTCCGCGAATGCCTGTTAAGGTCACATGAACAGCCATATACTCCATTGGATTAGCTTTACTAACAAAGTCGTTATGCCCTAAATTCCATCCAATCACACCACCAGAAATGGCTATACCATAACAGCATGCACCAACAAAATAAAACATCTCAACACCAGAAACTTGTGCCAATAAAAATGTTGCTATCGCGATAACAAAACCCCAACTGTGAATAGCTCGAAAGTGAAATATATGATTACCATCAAGTAACCTTGCCCACCAGCCCACAGCAAAAGGAATAAGCGCTAAAGGTATCGCAGTTATGATTAGAATCTGACTACTTTTGGCAAGTTGTGTATATTCATTTAGATACACGATCAACGGTGCCATAAACATCAAGTTGCCACTACCTAGTACAAACATCGAAAGCATATATTTGCCAAAGGCTTTATTTTCCTTAAGTATAGAAAATAAGCGAGTTAAAGAAATTTGACTCGGCATCGCCTGCTCTCGTTGCATCGTTTTAACGTCGTGTCGAATACTTAAATATCGGTAGCGAAAAGCTCCCAACAGAGAAATAATCGAAAAACCGATAAACAACCACTGAAAAACTGAAAAATGCCAATCCAATAACCAACCAGCAGTTATTGCTGCAATAGACATTAATAACGAAGTTAGCGTAGCGAGTTTTGCAGTCACCTTTCCTCTAATGTAACGAGGATAATTAACCCGCCAAATTGTTGAACGAATAGTTAAAATACCTGACCAACAAGTTCTTGCGAAAACAAAAAGTACAAGCAATAGAATTAATCCAGCACCTGAAAACTTTATCTGACTAATACCTATTCCACATAAACAGCAAATAATTGCTAAATTAGAAATGAATCTTGCTTTATTTTTACCATGACTCAACTTAACCCAAATAAAACTCACTAGATTAGAATAATACGGAGCACCAGTTGCAACAGCAACTGCAAGGTTTAGTAGCCAGTCAGAGACTTGTCCAGCAAAACCATTTTTTATGATAATTCCTATAACTCCGCCTTCAAGTAAAGCGAGAGCAAAAGCTAAACTTGACCAAGTAAATAACTCTACCTTAATTCTATTGGCTAATGTTTTTTGTACCATATCAGGTTGTTAATCAACTCTTAATTAAAATTTATTCTTAATCAGTTAAAAATAAATTCACTGATTAAAGTTTTGATAACGTTTATGCTAAAACAAGCTTATGAATAGTAGCAAAGGAAAAGAAAGTCGATTAAAGACTATTGGTTCTCTGTATAAAAAACCATCAACAATAAAATCAAATATCAAACTTATATACTAATGGATAAGCTATTTATTTCAAATAGTTATAGGCTATTATAACGCATTAATTCTCATAACGATTCCACAAATCTAATGATTTTTTGACTCGCTTTATCTAGATTTTCTTGAAGGTTTGTGCCTGACTTTACGCGAGGTTTAAAGCTGTGATCACCATCATACAAAAAAAACAGCTCCACCAGTTGAGAAAACTGAAAATTAACCATTTCAGCTTTTGTGCCAAATGTGTCTCGTTCTCCCTGTAAAATTAAACAAGGCAAAGCAAAAGTGGCTAAATGATCCCCTCTATAATTTTCTGGCTTTTTAGGTGGATGAAATGGAAAGCCCATGCAAATAACACCAGCAACTCGCGAAGTAAGTACAGGGTTAGCTAAAAATGCTTTTTCCATGACTAACAAACTCGCCATTCTTCCTCCCATCGATTTACCACCGATGATTAGTTTTTTATCCTCAGGTAACTTTTCTAACTCTTCCATAAATGCTTGAAGTAATTTAGGTTGTCTATCTGGAGGACGTCGCTTACTGTCAATTTGACGTTGTTTCATATAAGGAAAATTAAAACGAGTGGTTTTCAAACCTCGTTGCTCAAGAAGTGCCGACATTGATTGCATCCAGTCTGAGTTCATATCAGCCCCTGCTCCATGGGCGAATACAAAAACATAATCACTTAAATTGTTCTGATGAATCTTGCCTGTATTAGTTTTAATCATTCTTAGAAAGTTCTGTAATACCTGAGACTATAATTTTTTGTTAGATAAACGGCGTACAGTCTACTTTAGCCTTTTCTTAATAGATAGCCAAACGGGTAAAGTTTTTGGGTTACAGATAGTTAAACATAAAAAAAGGCTAACCAATGGTTAGCCTTAAAAAACAAACCCTAAGAACAAAGGGGAGTTACTTAGATAATTGAGTTTTGGAAATTATACCTATCAAGCATTATTACCTGCTTCTTAGGTTACAGCCACACCAAAATACCATCTTCAATTTAGATAAAAAGTAAAATATTCACACTATCTCGGTTAATTAAACATTTATCTCAAATATAGTTGAGCTGAATGTTTTTTATCTCAAAAACTAATAATTAAAGTGCCATGCTTACTGCTCATTAGGAAATTGTCTATGAGAAAAACGATAAGTTTCATTAACCTCAGGTAGCAATGATAGAAAAGAACCAAATACTTTTTTACTTGTTTTCAAAGACTTATCTATTTGATAAAGCGTTTCGGCCCAAATAGTTTCTTTAGTATCTCCTGAAGTAACTTTCGCTAGCTCATCTTGATGCTGCGGAAGTTGCAACCAACGTTGTATCAGAGGTAAATTAGCTTCCAAATGGAATTGAAAACCATAAACATTAGAACCATATCTAAACGCTTGATTAGTTACTTCTTCACCGGTTACAAGTAATTCAGCTCCTTGAGGCAAATCAAAAGTATAGCCATGCCATTGAAAAATCTTTTGCGACTCCGTAAATAAATTAACCACAGGATTAGTTTGCCCTGCTTTTGTTGCATTAAGCTGGCACCAACCAATTTCATTGACTGTTGCGGGATAAACCGGTGCGCCCAGAGCTGAGGCAATAAGTTGTGCCCCCAAACAAATACCAAGTATCGGAATGTTTAATTTAATGGCTTCTTTTATCACACTTTTTTCAGTCTCCAAATGAGGGTAATCGGATTCCTGTCCAATATTCATCGGGCCACCTAAGATAATTAATGCTTCATACCCACTAATATCAGGTTGAGCTTTTGGGTTTCGCCCAAAATTAACATAGCGAATACGATGTTTTTGAGCTCTAAGCAAAGGATCTAATGTACCTAAAGGTTCATAAGGGACATGCTGAAAAACCATGATTTTTGCCACAACTACGCTCTCTTTAATTCTATACGGATTTAATATAGCTCGTTTAACAACCAACTTTTGCATCAATTATGTAAAATACCACGCGAAACAAACTGAATAGCTAGTTTGTTTATATTTTACTCAATGTTGTAGATTAACAATCTCTCTTAGAAAGATAAATATCCATTAAGTATATGTAAATAACTGTAAAAGCTAGCATTAATCATAAAAAACACTTGAGCAGATATACTGGGGTAGTTATTCTCGACCTAAGAATTTATAACCAGACAATTAATTATGCAAAAAATAACCACCAATATAACAGCTATAAAAACACTAACTTATGGAGTTATTGCAACACTACTTTTAGGGTTAAGTACATTAGCTAATGCAACAACTGTACAATTTGAAACAGCACTCGGTAATTTTGAAGTAAATTTGTACGATCAAAACACACCAGCTACTGTTGCAAATTTTCTTCAATATGTAGAAAACGGCGATTATCAAAACACCGTTATTCACCGCTCAATACCAGGTTTTATTATTCAGGGTGGAGGATATAAATACGATACTGAATGGCCTTTAGTCAGCATTCCAGCACAAAACCCTGTAGTCAATGAACCCATTTATTCCAATGTCAGGGGAACCATCGCTATGGCTAAATTAAGTGGAAACCCTGATAGCGCAACTAACCAGTGGTTTATTAACTTAGTAAATAATAGCACAGATCTTGATCAGCAAAATGAAGGCTTTACTGTCTTTGGGCAAGTGACAGGTGATGGTATGAATATTGTCGATAATATTGCCGCACTACAACGTTTTAATTTTTCTGGCGTTTTAACCGACTTACCTTTACAAAATTATTCCGATACTTCAACAAACCCTGACGTTACACAACTAATATTAATTACAAACATCACTGTTATCGATGCATCGCCAGACACAGCTGCTGGACTGAATCCACCATTAAATACTGCACCAGATCCACAACCAGAAACACCATCCAGCAGTGGTGGTGGAAGTTTTCACGGAATTATCTTGATTGCATTAGGTATATTAGTTTTTAGTTCTCGACGAAAAGTCAAAACACTTTTCAAATAATAAAATTATTTTTCAAAACAACCAGACAATACACTGCGTTTTATTTATTAGTTAATTGCTTCAATTATGCTAGCTGAATAGAGCGCGGTGTCTTTTAAACTTAGCGATTACCCACAACAATTTTTCCAAAAGTCAGCTTTGATAATAACCAAAAAATAATCCGCTTAACTTTACCCGGCGCATCTTCGATTAAAGTAATTGTTGCCGGTAAAAAAACAGTTGTCAGTAAAGTTGAAAATAATAAGCCTCCAATAATGACATAAGCCATTGAATAGTAATAGGTTCCACCTAAAGAAGGTTTTTGGATCATGATTGGAACTAAACCGACAAGCGTTGTTAATGCAGTCATAATAATTGGGCGTAGCCTCTCTTTACCGCCTTGGATCATTGCTTTTGAACGTTCCCAGCCTTCTCGCCGATACATATTGATATGCTCAATCATAACAATACCATTATTAACAACGATCCCTAGCAATAAAAGTAAAGCTATTGAAGCAGGCTGATCAAAATCTACTTTAAATAAAAACAGTGTCCAAAAAGCCCCGGCAATTGCAAAAGGCAGGCTGATCATTAATGCTAACGCCTGACGTAACGACTCAAACAAACTAGCCATCACAGCATAAATGAGTCCCAAAGCTAGCAATAAATTTAATAAAAATTCTTCCTGAGTTTGTTCAGCTCCTTGCCAACGTACATCGAAGTCCCACTGATACCCTACAGGAAGTACCATAGGTTTTAATCTATCAACAAGTTGTTTTTGGAATTCTGATTTTTGGCCTTCTTCAAATCGCCCGCCTATCCAAATACTGGATATCTTGTTTTGTCGTTGAATTCGTCCAGGCCCTTTCTGAGTAGAAAAATCAGAAACACTATCTAATTGAATTTGCGAACCATCAGCTTTCAATAGCGATAAGTTTTTTACATCTTCAATAAAAGTATCCCGTTCTTCCTCCAACAAGAGTCGCATTTCAACTTCTCCATCTTCACTTTTAAAGCGAGGTAAATTTCTCCCACGAAAAGTCATTTCTACAGCAGAGGCTGGTTGATTCACATTAACACCATAACTCGCCATGCGATCACGATCTAATTCAGCATGCAACTCTAACTGACCGCCTTCTGATGTTGAGTAAAAATCAAATAATCCTGGAATCGTTTCGATACGATTTAACGCAGCCTCTCCTAACTCCCCTAGAGTTTCAGAATCAGGTCCACGAAGTTGCACAGCTACCCTCTTACCGCTATTTCTTCGCCAAAAAGGTCCATTCTCTTCGATTTTTAAATCGACTCCTGCAATTTTAGGGAATAAATCAGGCAAAGCTTTTCTCACCACATTCATAGCTTCTTCGTTTTGGTAGCCTGATTTCATATATAACCGCACTATTGAACGCTGCTCACTCCACCAAGCATAAATTGACTGAATATTAAGTCTTTCTTTATGTGGTTCAAAAGCTTGCTCAACTTGAGTTACAATTTTTTCTTTGGCTTCTAAAGAAGCAGGTTCACTCACATCAACTCGAATACCAATAAACATTTCGCTCGGTGCCGGTTCAAAATTAAAATTCATATTTTGAACTGGATAAATCGTTGCCAATAAGACACCCAGAGCAACAACTACAGCCAACCAACGATGATGCAAAGTAAACCCTAAAACTGAAGAATATTTTTTCTGCAGCCAGTTAACAATCGGTGTTTCTCTGGCGACTTTTCTTTCTTTCAGTAACTTAGCTGACGCTAAAGGTATTAAAGTTTGACTAATTAACAGAGAAGCAATTAAAGTAATACAAATAGTGATACCCAACTCTTGTAAAATAATATTCATATTAGTTGGTTTAGAAAATATCATTGGCAAAAACACAATGAGTGATGTCAAGGTTGCGGTAATAACAGCTACAGACACTTCTTTCGAACCTAAAATTGCAGCCACTCGACCGTCATACCCTTTCTTTTGAAAACGATCAATGTTTTCCATAATCACAACAGCATTATCAACTAACATACCTAAGCCAACAATGAGTCCTAACAATGAAATGGTATTTAGCGACTTTCCTTGCAGCCAGATAACACCACAGGCAACTATTAGCGAAAAAGGAATACATGCGACAGCAACAATAGTAGTAGAAAGCTTTCGTAAAAATAAAAACAATACAACACTGGCTAAAATCGCACCAAAAAAGCCTGTTTGTTCTAAATCACCTAATGTATTACGTATCTCTTTGCCTTGATCTTGCCAAACTAAAAAGTTAATACCATCTAGTTCTGGATCACTCTTCATTTGTTCAATCTTTGCGTACACTGCATCAGTAATTGAAATGGTATTGGCAGAGGATTCTTTTGCTACATTCAAACCAATTGCAAAATTTCCATCAAGATGTCGTCCATACTCTAAAGGCGGTTCTTCATAACTTATTTCAGCCACATCACCCAGAGTCAGGGTACTTCCCGTTAATGGTAAGCGACTGATTTGTTGCATATCTGTAAAAGAGCCTATCGCTCGCAAAGTAATTTTTTGTTGTGAATTTCTTAATAGACCAATTGCGGCATTGCGATTATTCATTGAAATATCACGCCAGACTTGACGAGTATCAATTTTATGTCGTTTTAACTTTTCTAAATCTAAATTCACTCGAACTTCCCTAGGATTAACACCATCAAGGGAAACAACTGCAACACCCGGTATTCTCTCTAAAGGCCGTACAATTTTTCGATCTAACAACTCATAATTTTTACTCAAATCTCTACCAGAGCTTAAACGAGCTTCCATGATCGTTTCACCAGATTCTCTGGGGTTCCAATTTTCAGAAATAATCAAACGCTCTAAATCTTCAGGCAACTCATCTTTAATGCGATCGAGTCTTTCATGTATTTCTGCACGAGCTAAATCCATGTCTACATCAAGTGAAAAGTTTAAATTCACTCGACCACCTCGATTGTCCGAATTACTCCACAAAAACTCTAGCCCATTTATAGACGATAATGCATCTTCAATTGGCTTTACAATCATTCGCTCTATCGCTTTAGGTGAAGCATTTTGATAATTGGCAACAACAAATAAATTCTTTTGTTCTGATTCAGGCATAAAGGCCAGTTCTAATCGGGTAAGCGCAATGACACCAAGCACCAAAATGCTGATGAGTCCCATCAAGGTTCCAATGGGTCTACGAACTGCCAGTTCGGGTAATGTCATAAATTCGCTCTTTCTAAAACGGACATATAGCTTATAACCAATAATATATAATCTTCAGTCGATACAGTTTTCAGATTACTGGGCATGAATACTTTCTTTTTCTTCTGCGTCCACAACAGCGTTTTCTAAGGCAATGAGCTCATTATCTGAAGTAATCTGAGATGGCATAATCAGGTAAGCTGCCGGTATAATAAAAAGCGTCAACCCTGTAGCAACTACTAAACCAAAAGAAACAACAACAGCTAACGGTGCTCTTAACTCTGCCCCTTCACCAAATCCAATAGCCATAGGAAGTAATCCAAGAACGGTCGTACAAGTGGTCATTAAAATAGGTCTTAAACGTGATTTACTTGCTGAAACAATAGCTTCTAATTTTTCTATTCCTGCACGTCGATTTTGATTAATAGCATCAACCAGAACAATAGCGTTATTAACAACAACACCGACTAAAAATACTGCACCGATTAAAGAAATTACACTAATAGCATAACCACTAATAAACAGACCTAAAATCACTCCAATTAACGCTAAGGGAATCGTAAATAAAATAACAAAGGGATGCCCTAAATGCTCAAACGTTGCAGCCATCACCAGATAAACCAGAAAAATAGCCAGTAGCACTGCAAATAACAAACTGTTAAAAGATTGTTCCATTTCTTTTTTCTGTCCGCCAAACTCAAATACCACACCAGATGGCGGTGGGTTATTTTTCACAACTAATGTCACTTCATCAATTATTTCTGTTAGACTTTTTCCTTTAAAGTTAGCGGCAATAACTGCGACTCTGGACTGCTGAATACGATCAATTGCTGCTGGTCCTTGTGCATTACGAATTTGTGCGACTGCACTTAAACTTACTGCTCGACCATCAGCTTCCCCAATAACAATGTTTTCAATATCGGTAATAGTATTTCGGTCTGCTTCCCTATTTCTAAAACGAATATCAATTTGGCGATCAGGTTGCTGGAAACGAGAAACCACGACACCATTAATTCGTTGGTTTAATGTGTCTGAAACCTCTTGTATGGAAAAACCGAGTCTTGCCAATTTTTGTCGATCAAACTCGATCATTAATTCTGGGTTTCCAGTTTCTAACGACGCTTGAATATCAGTTAATCCTTCTACTTTTTCGAGTAATGGTTGTAATGACATACTATAATCGCGCAACTGATCAATATTATCGCCAAAAAATAATAATTCTAGAGGAGTCTTAAGACTAAAAAATGATGGTCGGCCAAACTGCACATCAGCCTGTGGCATTTTTTCGTAAACAGCTCTTAGCTCTTCAGCTACTTGCTCTTCTAG
>JAUIHB010000376.1 GCA_030432465.1 Gammaproteobacteria bacterium | reverse complement strand
ACGGCAAGTTCGTTACTCATTCTTGAACCTTAACAGGAAGATCAAATCTCATAACAGTCAATCTTACAGGGAAGCTTCCTTCTTTTATTGGCTGTTTACACATTACTTCTGTTTGCGCATACCAACTTGAATCTTCTAATTCTGTTTGGCTACCTATTAAATTTATAAATGACTCCTTGAGCCACTTAATAGCCCTACCAAAGAAAGAAACTACATTTTTTCTTTGAGGCTCAATCCAAATTGCAGTGCTCATAGAATCTCTGCTATGTAAAAAAATATCATCAAATTCACTTGGCCTTTTTCCAGTTACCAGAACTCTCAAGGAAACCTGTAAAATTAGTAAGCAAGAGTAACTTCGCATGGCAATTATTGCTTAAAAGGGTCATTCGCTTGATTAAATCAACCGTACTTACTTTATTTAATGTGTCCCATTCCAAGATTTCGAATCCTATCCATATCGCTTGTTCCTCAAGCACATCTTTTAAATCCGTTAGCTGTTTTTGTAAATAACCTCTTGCAGTTTCAGATATCTCTCCAGCTATAATTGTTATTTCTAACGGATGGCGTGGAAGGACGTTAGCTTTTCTAAGCTCATATAGAGTACAAAGAATACTTATTATTGCAGCGCCAGAACCACTTGGGAGGTCAGCTACAAAAAACCTATTCCCTGCAAATATTGAAGCATAAGCATCAGAAACAGCTGACAGTTTTGCCTTAGGATCTAATAATGACAGAATGACTCGCGCGCACGATCCGTTGTAACGCCAAGCAAGGTGTTTGTCGGTGTCATCTTTGGATATACCACCTTCAAAACCCTTAGGAGCCTTTTTATTAGCCAAGTCCATAATTGAATTTTCATTCAACAGTGCTTTCCATAGGTCAACTAGATGACTGGGTAGCAGAATATTTTCTGTTTTCTCACACCATAAACTGTCAGGTAAGTTCTCTGTCTTTATGAATCTGTTTTTCAAGTATCTAACCTTATTAGTTCTTACAAGAACACTAATTATGATAAGTCGCTCAAGTCTCTTAAAAGATCTAACGGCACCAATAATTGACAGCTTACTCTAAGTTGAATTAATTGGCGTGTCACATTTTCTACTTTAGCCCTATTGCAGTAACGACTGCGGCTATTGCAACACCAATTACTACTTTCCCCCAACCAGTGTTGTGCCATGCAGGATCGTCATTTGTTGCGTTACTAATTACAACATCTATACTTGTTGAGTCAGTTATAGTCTCGAGTCCAGCGTCCTTTCGCATTTCACGAAGTGCGATTTCTTTTTCACTTTCCCTTTTTAGCTCATAAAATTTTGCTCTTAATACTCGATGGTCAGTAATAAATAATGCTGAAATAAAAAATACAACAATAGGGGGAATAAGAACTTTATAGAAAGATAGAATATCTCTCCCTTCAAATGGGATAGCGGGTATTGCTTCCCAAAGGTTACTGAAAGGAAATATCCATGTTTTAGCAAACAGCCACTTTATTCCAGAATTAATGCTCTGAGCTAAAGGAAAGCTACTTCCATCAGTCCAGAAATACAGCCCTTTGATAACTGTCATCAAAAAATAGGTGACAGTTATGAATGTAACTAAATATGCAAGCCTAGAACGTTTTTTAGATTTTTTGAGTTTATCCGTAAATTTCAATCTACTGTCCCTTTGTGGATAAAAATGTAACAGCTCAGTAATATGCATTTCGATTTAAGGTAGTCATCTATAACCTTAGATTTGCGCACTAAAATTTTTTATTTGTTTTTTCATCAGGTTATCAGTAATTCTTAATACTAACAACGTGAAATTTGATCGGTATTAACGCGCTAATACCTAATAGCACTCTACCATCATAAAATAGTGCCTTAAAAGGCACCTTTAGTATTATATGGAGGGAGGTTTATTTAACTATAACAAGGTATTACAAGAGCTAGTTAGATAATCGCGCCGAGTGTGGTGTTGCACAATTTTCCTTGTTGATCAAAGTGCTCAACATATTGAGCTTGCTTATATAAAATGCGTTTTTCTACTGCGGCTGCTCAGCACTTAATAATGCAATCGCCAATTTATTGTTTTTGCTTTTTGCAACGTCTAACGCGGTGTTGCCGCGCTTATTTTTGCGTGATGTATCGGCACCGTTTTTAAGTAAAAAACGCAAATTTTCAATTTTGCCTAAGTACGCGGCATCAATGGTGGGTGTGTCGCCGTTGTTATTCGCGATATTTACATCGGCACCGTTTGATACTAGTAATTTTACTAATTCAAAATTGTTGGTGCTCCAGCCTGCAAGTATTAATGCGGTATCGCCAGCTTTTGTTTGGGCATTTAGGTTTGCGCCTTGTTGTATTAGTAGCTTAGCTCCTTCCAATAAATAAGGGTCTTTACGAAAGCTGGTTATAAATAATGGCAGAACGGTGCTGTTTGAATTATGCAGCTGGGTTTTGTTATTTGCGGCATTTTGTAGCATGCGAAAATAGTCGTGCTTGTTGTTGATTAACGCAAATGCAAACAATGAATCGTTATTGATGACGATATTTTCAAATTTCGCGCCATGGTCTATTAGGGCTTTTGCCATTTGAACATGGTTTAGTATTACCGATTGATAAAAAGCCTCGGTGATTACGGCGTGTTGATTGAGTGTAGATTCAGTAACTGTTTTATTTAGTGCGCTTAAATCATTATTTACCACCGCATCTATCAGCGGGTGATTTGGTACAAATGCGGGTGCAGTACTTTCGATAACGCCTTGTAGCCAAGGATAAATAGACGACACTCGGGTGTAATATTCGCCAACGCCATAGTGCCCCTCAGTGATGCCATTGCCAACCTGATACGAGCTTATGCCAATCACAATTGGCGTGTTATCAACAATCACAA
>JAUIHB010000059.1 GCA_030432465.1 Gammaproteobacteria bacterium | reverse complement strand
TTACAAGCCGCACAACTAGCTAACTCGAGTGAAGTAAAGGCAGGAGATTTAGTAATGGCTATAGGTAACCCTTTTGGTTCAACACAGTCATCCGTATCACTGGGTATAGTAAGTGCGATTACTCATAACCCTATTGCCCCAAGAATCCAAACAGATGCGGCACTCAATGATGGAAACTCTGGCGGTCCCCTGATTAATACTCGTGGTGAAATCGTAGGTATCAATCAAATAAGCCTTAGTTCACGGGGGGGAGGCCAAACGGGTGTTAACTACGCTATACCTATTGATAAGGTAAAAAGTATTGTTGAAGACATCATAGACTTCGGAAAGGTAAAACGTAACTGGTTAGGCATTGATGTAGGCGAACTACCTTACCGGGATAGTACACAAAACGGTATGGTTCAATCAATCATGGTTGTGCGTAATGTTGAATCTCAAAGCCCAGCAGAAAAATCAGGCATTCAAGCCGGTGATATCATCAGTAAAATGGATGAACGACCAATCAAAGGCATTAGTGCATTTTATGAGATGTTTTATAACACCCCAATAGGTTCAGTGGTTGAATTTGAGATTATTCGTCAAGAAAAGACAATGCACAAAACAGTTCAACTCGTTGAAGAGCCTTAATTCAGCCAAACTAAGTTATTCGACAGTCAGCTTTATTCCATAGAATTTGATTATCGAAAGAAGGGAAATGAAGCAGTCAATACTTGAATTATTTGCCGAAATTAATATACCAAGTAACTCAAGTATTGAATCAGATTTACCTATAACTCTTGAGTTATGGTACGCGCCGTATACAAGCTCCCATTAACTGAAGCTTTTCCTCAATACACTCATAGCCACGGTCAATATGATAAATTCTATCAACCATGGTATCTCCATCCGCCACCAGTCCAGCTAAAACTAAACTCGCAGATGCACGCAAATCAGTTGCCATAACTTGCGCTGCAGACAATTGTTCAACGCCACGACAAATTGCTGCATTACCTTGAATAGTAATATCGGCGCCCATTCGTTGCATTTCACCAACATGCATAAAGCGATTTTCAAAGATGGTTTCAGTGATAATTCCAGTACCTTCAGCAACAGCATTCATTGCGGTAAACTGAGCTTGCATATCAGTAGGAAAGCCAGGGTAAGGTGCAGTCGTCACGTCAACCGCTTTGGGTCGCTTACCTTTCATATCAAGTTCAATCCAATCTTTTCCGGTATTAATTTCTGCTCCTGCTTCTTCCAATTTTAATAAAACAGACTCAAGAATTTCCGGGTTGGTATCTCGCAGCTTAACCTTTCCCCCTGTAATGGCTGCAGCCACCAAATAGGTTCCCGTTTCAATTCGATCAGGTAAAACCTGATGTTGACAACCATGTAATTTATCGACACCTTCAACCGTTATAATATCAGTACCTGCGCCGTCAATTTTGGCCCCCATAGCAATCAAACAGTTTGCTAAATCAACCACTTCGGGTTCACGGGCTGCATTTTCGATAATACTGGTTCCTTTAGCCAATACCGCGGCCATTAATATATTTTCTGTTCCTGTAACACTGACCGTGTCCATAAAAATACGTGCACCCTTCAATCCTTTAGGAGCTCTAGCTCTGACATAACCGTCAGTCACATCAATATCGGCTCCCATTGCTTCCATACCTTTAATATGCAAGTCGACTGGTCGAGAGCCTATCGCACAACCACCAGGTAAAGACACGTCAGCTTGCCCAAAACGAGACAGCAAAGGGCCAAGAACAAGGATAGAAGCACGCATTGTTTTAACTAATTCGTAGGGGGCTTCAAAAGAATGAATCGTACTAGTATCAACTTGAACCGTCATTTTTTCATCTAAAGTCATGGAATTCCCAAGAATTCCCAGTAACTCAAGCGTCGTGGTAACATCGTTGAGGTGAGGGACATTACCAATTGAAGTGGTACCCTCAGCTAATAAAGTTGACATTAAGATCGGCAAAGCCGCATTTTTTGCGCCGGAAATACGGATGCTACCATCCAATCGCCGACCGCCCGTTATTTGCAATTTATCCATTAGGACTCCAGTTCAGGATTTTTTAAGCTAGATTTATCCAGCTTCTGACGGGGTTAACGCCTTGATAGAAAGCGCATGTAGTTCACCTGAAGCAATATCAGATTGTACCGTTGCATAAACAAGTTGTTGTCGTGCGACAGGTCGTTTGCCTTCAAAAGCATCAGAAACAACCCTTGCTTCAAAATGATAGCCGTCACCTGTGACTTCAACTGATTGACATGCCAATCCGGCTTCAATCTTATTTTTAATCTCTGATTCTGTCATTTTACTGCTCAAATTATGATTGATTTAGCTAGCCGAACATTGTAACCCGAAATATTACCAAAGTGTATGGGTGATTCTAAACTCTCAATTCTCAGATATCAGTACTAGGCATTGAACGACCTCTTACATAACCATGATACATTCCGTATAATGGCGCACTTTTTACGTGTCGGGTAAATAAACAAGTAGTGCGAAAGCATATAAAAAGCGGTTTAGACTTACGCCAATGCTTAATGCTTTGAAACAAATTTATTCTTGAAAATACTGAGCTGAACTCACACTATATCTGGGTTTAGTATACTTTTTAGCGTGATCACTTAAGAATTATTGGGCTTATTTCATACACATGTCACTTCTTTATTTTGCGATGGTTATTTCAGGCATTTCACTTTTAGTGTGGAGTGCTGACAGGTTTACCGATGGTGCCGCGGCTATCGCTCGAAATTATGGTATTTCGCCACTGATTGTGGGGCTAACGATTGTTGCAATGGGCTCTTCTGCGCCTGAAATTATCGTTTCACTCAATGCCGCAGCTGCCGGAACTCCGGGTCTTGCTGTCGGTAATGCCATAGGTTCCAATATTGCCAATGTGGGTATGGTTTTAGGTATTGCGGCACTGGTTACTCCACTAAAAGTCCAATCAGACATGCTAAAACGAGAGATCCCTGTATTATTCGTGGTAATGATTTTCGCCCTATTATTGATGCTAGACGGTAATCTTTCTTTATTTGATGGCATACTATTACTACTGAGTTTAGCGGGATATATCACTTGGTTGACCGTATCAGCAGTAAAAAGCCGTAACAAAGATGATCTCATGCTCAATGAGCTGATTGACGAGCTTCCAGAAGAAATGACCAACGGAAAAGCTATTTTTTGGGTCATCATCGGACTAATTTTATTACAAATCAGCTCTAAATTACTGGTTACTGGAGCAGTGGCAATAGCCCACCAGTTTGGCGTCAGCGATTTCATTATTGGTGTAACGATAGTTGCGGTGGGTACCAGCCTGCCAGAACTTGCGGCCTCGGTAACTGGGGTACTTAAAGGTGAACATGAGCTTGCTATTGGTAATGTTATAGGTTCAAATATTTTCAATTTACTGGCGGTTCTGGGCGTACCTACCTTAATAATGGTTGTTGATGTTCCATCAATGATACTCGCGGTCGATTACGCCTTTATGTTCATTTTAGTCATTGCTGTCTGTGCAATGGCTTGGGGACGAAATGGTGCCCCAGGCCAAATAAACCGAATAGAAGGCGGTATATTGTTACTCCTGTTTTGCAGTTATCAAGCCTATCAATTATTAGTTGCATCACAAGTCTAAAAAATACTGCAAAAGTTAGACGTTTTTTCGATATACTCTCTCTGTTTATTGTTATTACAAACATAAACAGCTAACCACAGGCCACTTTATATAGTCGGCCCCCCTACAAGCTTTAACATGATTAATATTGATGAAGGTATGACAACTGATAACCCTATAACATCGACAGCCAATGATAACCCAGATGCGGTTTCTCAATTTATTCGCCAAGGTATCCAAGTTGTTACCACTGAATGCTCCGCGGTAGAAGCGTTAAAACAAAAAATCGATCAATACTTTGCTAAAGCTTGCGAGCTGCTTTTAAGCTGCCAAGGACGCATTGTAGTTATTGGTATGGGCAAGTCCGGTCATATCGGTAGTAAAATAGCAGCGACATTGGCAAGTACAGGAAGCCCTGCATTTTTTGTACATCCTGGAGAAGCTAGTCACGGCGATCTAGGTATGATAACTCCCAAAGATGTCGTGCTGGCCCTATCCAACTCAGGAGAAACAAGCGAAGTTACCGCAATACTCCCTGTTATCAAGCGGTTAAATGTTCCCTTAATAAGTATGACAGGAAATCCAAACTCGACACTTTCCCAGTTTGCAACCGTAAATCTTGACACCAGCGTGGAAAAAGAAGCTTGCCCGATGAATCTTGCACCAACCGCATCAACAACCGTGGCCCTAGTTATGGGGGATGCGTTAGCAGTAGCCCTACTCGATGCTCGCGGTTTTACTCAGGATGATTTCGCACTGTCACACCCCGGTGGAAGTTTAGGACGCAGGCTATTATTGCGAGTAACAGATATCATGCATAAAGGCGATTTAGTCCCTATCGTTAGCGAAGATACTTCTCTCAATGATACTTTATTAGAAATGACAGAAAAACGCTTAGGTATGACGTGCATAGTTAATGCACAAGGAGAATTATCTGGTATTTTTACAGATGGAGACTTAAGGCGTACTTTAGCGAGTGAAATTGATTTTAAAAAAACCCCAATCAAGCAAGTCATGACTTCTGGCGGAAAGACAATTGACGCCAATAAGCTTGCAGCAGAAGCACTGCAAATAATGCAACAAAACGCAATTAATGCCCTCATTATAACTGACGCCCAACAAAAACCGATTGGCGCATTGAATATGCATGACTTATTACAAGCCGGAGTTGTATGATGAGCTCCTCCCAATATCAGACCGAAGCTGCTGCAAAGTTTGAAGCCAAACTCAAACAATCAATTTCACCTTTGGTGTTAGAAAAAGCGAGCCAAATAAAACTCTTAATCTGTGATGTCGATGGAGTCTTAAGCGATGGCAAAGTCTACTTTACCAACCAAGGTGATGAATTAAAGAATTTTAATATAAAAGACGGGCTTGGTATTAAGTTACTTCAACAGTCAGGTATTCAAGTGGCTATTATAACGGGTCGACAGTCAGCAATTGTTGAACATAGAGCCCATGAGCTTGGCATTAAATTACTTTATCAGGGACGTCCTGATAAGCGGGCAACTTTCTCAGAAATTATTCAACAGCTTAATTTACAACCAGAGCAAGTAGCCCATATAGGTGATGATTTACCCGATTTACCATTAATGAATTTATCAGGTTTAGGAATCAGTGTCGCTGATGCTTATTTTTTCGTCAAACAACAAGCAGACTGGATTACCCAAATGCCAGGCGGTTCCGGTGCAGTAAGGGAAGTTGCTGACTTATTATTAAGCGCTCAAGATAAACTATCGGCGATACTTGAGAGTTACCAGCAATGAACTCGTTTTTCAAAAGATTAACACTCTTAATTGTTGCAATAGGCGTGATAGCATTAAGCTTCTGGCCAACAGAGTCTCAAGAAAAACAGGAAAGACAGCAGCAAGTCTATAATGCGGATTATTACTTTAAACAAGTAACCATCTCTAAATATGCGGCAAACGGGCAATTAAATAGCCAATTAACAGCAAGCCAGATGCAACATATAAAACTTACCGATTCCTCTGAGATTTCATCACCTGAAATAGTTTTTGTGCCACAAAAAACAATAAACAGCAACAAACAAGAAAATCATTCAACAAACAATAAAAGTGGAAATTATTGGCATATTCAGGCCAATAAAGGTTTATTGAACCACAAAGCTAATGAAGTTTTATTAACAGATGACATTGCTATTCAGCAGAAAAAAACAGCTCAAGACCAAGCGTTACTCAAAGTGACTACCAAAGCGTTAAATGTACAGCTCGATTTAAAACAAGCCACCAGTCCACATCAGGTTTTTATTGATTCAAATTTTGCTAAGACATCAGGTTCTGGACTGTTTGCCGATTTTAATATCCAAGAAGTTAAAATTTTATCGCAAGTACACACTCAAGGAATAATTCATGAGTAACATCAGAAGTCTAAAAAAACTATTCCACTTTTTTATTATCGTTATAAGTTTACTCACAACATTTCTGGGTGCTGCCGAAGAGAAAGTTTTTGATGCTAGAAGCGATAGCTTTAAAACTGACGCAGCAAATCAAATTGCATATTATATTGGGAATGCCATTTTAACTCATGACAACATGTTAATAAAAGGTGAACAAATCAGTGCTAAGCAAGCAGAACAAGGCAATATTCTTTTTGCAGATATTATTGGTGCACCAGCGTCATTAAAACGTTCTTTAACTAAAGAGACACCTGAAATATCTTTAACCGCAAAAAATATTCATTATGACTTTTTAGCCAAAGAGATAACTGCAAAGCAAGAAGTACACTTTACGCACAAAGATCAAAAAAATAAAGTGCTTAACTTAACAGGCAATAACTTATTGGTGGAAAGAAGAGAAAATTATTTTTTTTCTCTAACAGGTAATCCAGTAAAGTTAAGCATTATTAGCCCAAAACAATCGACTATTAATGCCAACGCAGAAAAAGTAACTTACAACGAGGCAACTCATGAAATACAATTGTCCGGTAATGTTTTTTTACATGAACAACAAAACTCAATCAATGCGGCACTTGTCAAATATAACTTACAAAATGGACAAATAGAAGTCCCTAAAACTGATGGGGAACGTGTCAAAATCATTCAAAAAAAGTCGCAAAAAAAATAAATGTCATCGAGAAAAATATTCCTATGAGCACATTATCCGCAACCCATCTCGCCAAAATTTACTCAGGTAAAAAAGTTGTTTCAGATGTTTCATTAGAAGTTAGTACAGGACAAATCGTCGGTTTACTCGGTCCTAATGGCGCAGGTAAAACCACCTCTTTTTATATGATAGTCGGTTTAGTCCAAGCCGATAATGGCAGCATTAAAATTGACGAAAATGATATAACCCACTTTGCAATGCACCAACGTGCACAGATGGGATTAGGTTATTTACCACAAGAGGCCTCTATTTTTCGTAAGCTGACAGTAGAACAAAATATACTCGCCATTTTAGAGTTAAACCCTCAGTTAACATCACAACAACAAAAACAAAAAATGCTTTCCTTATTGGAAGAGTTTCAAATTACCCACATCAGACAAAGCTTGGGTATGTCACTCTCTGGTGGTGAACGACGACGAGTTGAAATTGCACGTGCTTTAGCGAATGACCCTAAATTTATCTTGCTTGATGAACCTTTTGCAGGTGTTGATCCAATTTCTGTAGGAGAGATAAAATCGATCATTCAGCAATTGCGTAAACGCGGGCTCGGCGTTTTGATCACAGACCATAACGTACGGGAAACTCTTGATGTGTGTGAATATGCATACATTGTAGAGTCTGGTCATTTATTAGCCAAAGGTAAGCCAAATGAAGTACTTAATAATCAAAAAGTTAAAGAAGTTTATCTAGGTGAAAACTTTAAACTGTAACTTATTTAAATAACTTATTAAGCTAATACATCACAAACAAGTCACAAAATGCTGTTTCTTATAACGAGAAATATTTTTATGCACTTTTTCACTTGAAACAGGTCATAATCGTCAGCATATTAGGAACAGAGAGAAAATTAAAATAGACCTTATTTTTTGTTCTAAGGCGATGACTATTTTCTCTATTCGACAATTTAACTGCTATAGTTATAACTAAGTAGAGGCAACAAAGACGCCTCCGGAAAATAATATTAATGAAACAGTCTTTACAACTTAAAATCAGTCAGTCACTGACAATGACCCCACAATTGCAGCAGGCAATCAAACTGCTTCAATTGTCAAACTTGGAATTACAAAGTGAAATTCAGGAGACTTTAGACTCCAACCCACTTTTAGAAAATGATATCAGTGAAGAAATATCTTCTAATGATGAGGCAGCAAACTCCGCTCAAAATCAAGACAATAATAGCACCGACGAACGCGATACCAGCGAAAAGATAACTGATGATAAAATAAGCTCTGAACTGGCCACAGATGCTCAATGGGAAGACTGGGGATATGTTTCTCAGGGCTCAGGTTCATCTTCCAATAATTCAGACAACAACTTTGACTATCAAGGTGAAACAAGCGAATCACTTAGAGATCAACTCCAATGGCAAATAGATATGATGAATTTATCTGAGATTGATCATGCTATAGCAACAATACTGATTGATTCGGTCGACGATCGCGGCTACATACAGACTACAGTTGAAGATGTAGTTGAGATGCTCGCAATTGAATACGATGAGTTAATTAACCAAGAGAATGAAGAAGAGTCAGTTCAACCCGATGAGGTAGAGGCTGTACTCCATTTGTTACAAAGCTTTGACCCCGCAGGTATTGCAGCCCGAAATTTACAAGAATGTCTCATTATACAACTTAAACGTCTTGATAAAGATTGTTCAAAAACCAAACTGGCCATCCGAGTCATTAATGAGCAATTCGAACATTTATCCAGCCGCAATTACCGCCAAATTATGCGTGCTATGAGTATTACTGAGCCGCAACTGAAAGCAGCCGTTGATATTATTCAATCATTAGATCCCCGCCCTGGTGGCCAACTAACTGAAAACACAGCGCAATATATCATTCCTGATGTATTTGTTACCAAAGACAGTGATGGTATCTGGGGCGTTGAATTAAACGGTGGTAGTGCACCAAAACTGAAGATTAACGAAGATTATGCCGCTTTAATAAAGCGAGCAGATAATAGCGCGGACAATGTTTATCTAAAAAACAATTTGCAGGAAGCAAAGTGGTTTATTAAAAGCCTCCAAAGTAGAAATGAAACCTTGTTAAAAGTTGCTTCTTGCATTGTATCCAAGCAAATCGGTTTTTTTGAATATGGTGAAGAAGCCATGAAACCATTAGTACTTAACGATATAGCAGAAGAAGTAGAAATGCACGAATCTACGATTTCTCGAGTAACAACACAAAAATTTATGCACACTCCCCGCGGTATTTTTGAATTGAAATATTTCTTCTCTAGTCACGTTGGTACTACTGCAGGTGGTGAATGCTCATCGACAGCTATCCGTGCAGTCATTAAGAAGCTGATTAGTGCAGAAAATCAAGCAAAGCCTTTAAGTGATAGTAAATTAGCAAATTTACTTAAAGAGCAAGGAATCAAAGTCGCCCGGCGTACTGTTGCAAAATATCGAGAAGCGATGTCAATCCCTCCATCCAACGAAAGGAAAAAACTCATTTAAACTGGCACACAGACAAAATATTGAGCTCGCATTGTTCTAACTCCATACAAGAGCAATAACGGTTTAATTTTCCATCAACACAAAGAAGGAATATAACTATGCAAATCAATTTAACTGGTCAACATTTAGATATTACAGATTCTTTGAGAAACTATGTCTATGAAAAATTTGAACGAATAGAGAGACATTTTGATCATATCAATAATGTTCACGTGATATTACAAGTTGAAAAGTTGCGCCAGATAGCAGAAGCTAAACTCAATGTGAACGGCGGAGAGATATTTGCAAATAGTGAGTCAGAAGATATGTATGCGGCAATAGACAGCCTGGTAGACAAGCTCGATAGACAGGTGATTAAACACAAAGAGAAATTAATTCGACACTAAACATGTTAAATTTTTATCTTTTTTAAAAAACCACTAAAAATTATGGGGTCTAATGTGATACAGTGCCATGCATTCGGCTCCATAATAAAATTTAGACTGTGCCATCATGAATATTAGCCAGCTTATAACGCCAGAAACGACCTTCTGTAATATCTCTTTATCAAGTAAAAAGAAGATTTTAGAGAAAGTGAGTTCCGAACTAGCAAAATCAATCGAATGTCCAACAGAAGAAATTTTCGAAAGCTTACTTTCCCGAGAAAAGCTCGGCTCAACAGCTTTAGGGAATGGAATTGCTATACCTCATGGCAGAGTTAAATCCTGTAATCATGCTACGGCGGTATTTTTACTACTTGATGAGCCCGTAGATTATGATGCTCTAGATAACCAGCCAGTGGATATTGTATTCGCGATTATGGTGCCAGAAAAAGCAGATAATGAGCAATTAAAATGTCTTGCTGAAATAGCGAAAGTGTTGTCAAACCCCTCATTAGTTGCTCAAATTAGAAATGCACATTGCAATGCTGCGTTATTAGAGATATTTAATAAGGCGACAGAAAAATTTCATTAAAATCGTGAAAAGTGAAATAAAGATTTATACATCAACTAAGATTAAATTTAACACAAACAAAAAAATTAATTCCCTGTAAATATACCTCCTGATTTAAAGGAAAAAGGAATGAAAAGAATCATTGTGAGCGGTCGCTCGGGTTCTGGAAAAACCGTAGCATTAAGAGCCCTCGAAGACCAAGGTTTTTATTGTGTGGATAATATCCCGGTTAAACTCATTCCCGCACTCATAGAACAAATTGATGAGCACTACCCAGGTCTGGCTATTGGCGTCGATGCGCGGAATATATCTCATACAGTTGATGAGTTTGATCGACTCATCCAACAAATAGAGGACAGTCACCACCATTTTGATGTCATTTTTATTGATGCGAATGATGCGACTTTATTAAGACGTTTCAGCGAAACACGCCGCCGCCACCCATTAACCAAAGACGGATTATCATTGGCTGAAGCAATTAAGAGCGAAAAAATTAGACTTGAACCTATCACTCGTTACGCGGAACTGGTTATTGACACGACTTCAAAATCTCCACATGAATTATGTAATGTTATTGTTAATCGGGTATTAGGCGAGAAATCTTCACATATTAGCCTTCTATTTACCTCTTTTGGATTTAAGAATGGCGCTCCTAACGATGCGGATTTTGTTTATGATGCCCGTTGCTTACCTAATCCGCACTGGGATGAATCACTTCGTCCATTTTCAGGAAAGGACGAGCCAGTTATTAATTTTCTTGATTCACAACCCGATGCACAAGAGTTTTACTGGCAACTAAAAGTCTTTTTGCAAACTTGGATCCCACGTTTTGAGCAAGATAATCGAAACTATCTGACAATTGCGGTAGGATGTACAGGTGGTCAACATCGTTCAGTTTATTTAACTGAAAAGTTAGCCGCTAATTTTAAGCCCTTATTCCCTAATACTCAGATAAGGCACCGTGAACTGGACGGAAAAATAACACCAACCCAGCAATAATCAACCCAGAAATATGCTAATGAATGAAAGATAAATGCCTAAAATAGATTGTGAAGTGATTAATCAAAAAGGCTTACATGCCAGAGCTGCCGCCAAAGTCGTTGCAGAGGTTATTAAATACAATTGCTCAGTAGAGCTGCGCAATGGTGATAAATCTGCACCAGGTAACAGTTTAATCAAACTTCTAACACTCAATGCGCCAAAAGGAACAGTTATAAATATATCAGGTAACGGAGAACAAGCTGCGCATGCACTTAGTGCACTTGAACAGCTATTTGCGACGGGCTTTGGTGAATAAAACTGTTTCGTATGTTTTTTTATTAATCAATGTCTGCTTTTTATCTGCTTAAATTAATGCTGATCTGATTATCGTAAACTATAAAGCCTCCCAAAATCTGCCAGCTCTCGGCAAATAATAATTATCAGCATCCAAAGAAACGACAACTCGCTCTGCTCGGCCTATTAACTCCTCTCTTGGAACCATGCCAATAACTCTTGAGTCAGAGCTATTATCTCGATTGTCACCCATAACCCAGAACTCATCTTTACCAACAATACGTGTCTCGAAACTAGCAAGTTGTGAAAAATACTGACGACTTACCCGAATCGGATAAGTTTTAACAGACTCTTTATTATTCGACTGTTCTTTAACCTCATATTGAGACTTATGCTCATTCTGCAGCTCTATCAACTGAGGCTCATTATTCGATGTATGATTTAAAGCTCTAGACTCCACATAATACGCAGCGTTTATTCGATCATTCAAAAACACATCGAAGTCCTGCTCTTCCACAATAGGCTCTAGCTCGACCGGAACCTGATTCACGAATAAATGATTATTATGCATAGCAACAGAATCACCCGGTACCGCAATAACTCGCTTAATTAAACGCTCGTTGGCACGCTGAGAGCTAAAAACAATGATATCTCCAACTCTTGGATCAGAACGTCGACTAAAGTTAATATCGGTGAAGGGAATTTTAATATCATAAGCTAACTTATTAACAAACACCCGATCTCCTATCAATATGTTAGGCTGCATGGAGCCAGAAGGGACTTTATACCAATCAGCAACTGCGGTTCTGAAAAACAACAGAGCAAACAAGCCTATAATCAAACCTTTATTACTTTGCCAAAACTTCTTTAGCATAAAAATTCCTCATTCATCTATTTTCTGTACAGTTTGAGAGTTCTACCATCTCAGAGTTCCTGCGAGTCATAAATGATTACAATTCTCCTTGAGCATGACCGTTGCTCCTATAACCGTTGCTAAAATGACAATAGATTTGGATAATCACAATAAGTCACTACTTTCTCGTTGAACTGTTTCCATTATCCAATCGGTAAATGCCTTTATTTTAGGGCGTGCTGCCGACTCCATAGGGCAAACAATATCATAAGAATAATCACTTTCTAAAGTTAACTCGAACGGCCTGACCAAACGTCCACCTTTGACTTCGGCTTGCGATAACACTAAATGCCCCATTGCAATACCTTGACCATATATTGCAGCCTGTAAAACCATCGATGTATGACTAAAAATCGGCCCGTTATTCAAAGCAATTCCTTTAATCCCCGCAGCGCGCAGCCAACGACGCCAATCACCAATTGTGCCGTCATGCAACAAGGTGTGATGTCGTAAATCCTCAGGAGATTTAAGCGCGTTAGGTCCTTCTAATGCTGATGGCGCACACAAAGGAGTCAACCTTTCACTCAATAACGTTTGAGAGTGCATTCCAGGGTAATCTCCAGTATCGTAATAAATAGCAATATCAACATCTTCACGCACAAAATCAACAATATCGTCACTAGCTTTCAGTCTGACTTCAATATCTGGATACAGCTGCTTAAAATGGGTAAGTCTTGGGACTAACCAAACTGTTGCAAATGTCGGAACCACACTCACAGTTAAAGCACCACTGGCTCTATTTGCTTTTAGCTCATCCGTCGCATTACTTAAAATTTCAAAGATATCTCGAATTTTAGGCCAATAACTTTGCCCTTCATCGGTTAATAATAATTGACGGTTTCGCCGAATAAATAAAGGAACTCCCAAAAAATCTTCTAATGATTTAATTTGATGACTAACCGCTGCTTGCGTAACAAACAATTCGTCAGCAGCACGGGTAAAGCTCAGGTGGCGAGCGGCAGCTTCAAATGCACGCAAGCTTTTTAAAGGAGGTAATTTTCTCGCCATAAAACTTGTTTACCATGGTTTTGAGATTAGTTTTTTTTATGCGAAACATTATAAATCATCGTTTGAATGGAAACAATCACTCCCGTATAGTTCGCCCCGTGTTGAAGAGCACCACTGACAATACATTTGATTGGTTAAAATCGTTTTGATTTACCGCAACTGTATAGTAAACAAGCAAAATATCTTGTTTATTAAAATCAGTAAATTTTTCCAGTACGCAGGATTTAGCTAGTTAGCGCTAGCGGCTAAAAATTTAATAGACGCATAATCGGTTGCAACAATTTAATTTTTTGGTCATGGATTAAGGCTTAGCCTTATTGGATAGACTTCGGTATATCCGCTTATCAGGATAGTCTGCCCTTGATAGATAAGCATTTTTAGTTTTGAACTTGTTTGAGTATTTTTTCATATTTCTGTCCCAACAGAATTGATTAGTGAACGCTGTGACCTCCTACCCTTTTTTGGTCCTATATTTCACAGCTTGTTACTAGTAAGGCTTGCCGAGGCAAGCCTTTTTTTTTGCCTTACCAACTGACTCCAGAATGATTAATTAATAATCCTTCTTTTCCCCAAAAGAAATCTCATTCGTGAAGCTTAAAGCAACAAACCGTAACAAAGATACCCTGAGTATTTTCGCTATAAGTCTTTATTGACAAGGGCTTAAGGGCTGATTCACAAGCACTTAACTTGGTGTTTTTATGGATATGTTCTAAGCTTACCGAATAAACTTACAGAACCATGTAGTCGTAATTAATGTTAAAACCCCGCCCTCTTTTCATATTTCTTTGCCTCAGCTGCCTCAGCAGCTTCTCCTTGGCTAACGATAGTTCAAGAAAAGATAGTACAACCCCCTTGGAATACGCCATAGGCAATAACCCAACGAAAGTTCTTTTATCCGCAAATGCGCGCCTTAATAAAGATATTAATGACGATGAAAAACTTGAAAATTACTATAAAAAAGCTTTTGCTTTATCAACCCTGATACTAGACAACAAGGCCATTGAAACCACCGATTTAGCTATTCCCCTTGCTGAAAAAGCTGGAGATAATCTTAAAGCATGCTTCTTTAAAATACTAAGATATGGCTCTGCAGCCACCAATGTGCCCGTTGAAACTGAAATCATTTATTCAGAGGAAGCTAAAAATTGTGCTTTAGAAAATAAAACAGGCTTTTTAGACGGCCTGTATTTTTCCATTTCAGGAAATGTTCTGCTCAATAAGGGAGCTTTGATTCCTGCGGCTGAAAAGCTTGAAGCAGCACTTGAAGCGTATACAAAGATTCACCATCAAAGAGGAATTTTTCAAGGTTACCTCAATCTTTCTCTGATTAATTTATACACCAATGATAACAATCAGGCAGAAAATTACCTCAACCGAGCCAAAAGCATCTTAGACAGTACAAATATCCCGACCGGTTTACATGACCTCAGCCATTATAATTTTATCCTTGGAGAGCTTTATTTATATAAGAATGAACACAGCAATGCACAGGATGCATTTAATAGAACACTGAAACTTGCAAGCCAATATCAAAATAGTATTGGGCTTATCTATGTACACAGTCGTCTTGCGTATCTTGAACGAACCAATAAAAATTTAGAAAAAGCACTCATTGAACTTGAAAAAGCAAAATCAATTGCACAAGGTCAACCAAACAGAGCGCATTTATTCAGTGTTTTATTAGAAGCCGCTGAAATTGAGTTGCTGCGTGAACAACCCGAACAAGCAGCGAATTACATCAAACAAGCAAAAGAGTCTCTAGGAAGTAACTTAACGAATGTACAGAAAGGCGTAATAATAGATTTTGAGCGACGATTATCAGCTTATTTGTCAGATTATAAAAATGCTTATGATTTAATGGTAAATTGGTTAGAGCTGCAACAGGTCATCTATAAAGATCATCAGGATCGAAATATTAAAGAAATGAACCACCGCTTTAACTATAAATTACAGAAATCTGAAAAAGAGCTGCTCGAAGCCCAAAATCTTAGCCAAAAACTAGAAATTGAAAAACAACAGACCGCACGGAATTTTAACTTTTCATTAGTGGTTCTTTTTGCATTATTATCCGTATTTGCGATATACGCATTTTTACGCGAGAAAAAAGTTAAGTCTCAATTAGCCAAACTCGCTTTAACTGATGAATTGACTACTGCTCCTAATCGACGATTTATTCTAGATGCTCTGGAAAAAGAGCTCCATCGCTCACAACGTTATAACTTCCCTTTCTCTATCGCAATTATTGACTTAGATCACTTTAAACAGATTAATGATGATTATGGTCACCAGAAAGGCGATGAAGTTCTAATACAGTTTGCCCAAATTTGCCAGTTGCATTTGCGAGCCGATGATTTTTTTGGCCGCTTCGGTGGTGAAGAGTGGTTATTAATATTTCCTCACACTCATGCGCAGGAATGCCAAAAAATTTGTCATCGAATAAGTCACTCATTGTCTGAAAAAGATTTTCTAGCTAGCGGTAAAGCTGTTACAT